>JAEZJH010000137.1 GCA_023436385.1 Pseudomonadota bacterium | reverse complement strand
CCTACCATCCGCCCGTGGACCACCTCCGCCGCCCGCACCTCCCCGGCCCCGATCCGATCGCCGCCTTCACCCGGGCCCTCTCCGACGCGTCCGCCGCCGGCGTGCCGCTCGCGGAGGCGATGACCCTCTCCACCGTCGACGAGCGCGGCGCGCCGTCGGCCCGCACCGTGCTGCTCAAGGGCGTCGACGACCGGGGCTTCGTCTTCTACACGAACCTGGGCAGCGCCAAGGCCCGGCACCTGGCGCTGCGGCCGGAGGCCTCGCTCCTCTTCCACTGGCCCACCCTCGAGGAACAGGTGCGGATCGAGGGCGGCGTCGAGCGGGTCACCGGCGAGGAGGCCGACGCCTACTTCGCCACCCGGCCGCGCGGGAGCCAGCTGGGGGCGTGGGCCTCCCGGCAGAGCGAGCCGCTGGAGAGCCACGAGGAGCTGCTCGCCCGGCTCGCCGAGGTGGAGCGGCGCTTCGAGGGGCAGGAGGTTCCCCGGCCGCCGGGCTGGTCCGGCTTCCGGGTGCTGCCCAACCGGATCGAGTTCTGGTACGGCCAACCCGATCGTCTCCACGAGCGGATCGTCTACGAGCGCTCCGGCGTCGGCTGGACCGTGGGCCGGCTCTATCCCTGAGCGGCCCGCGGGCCGCTCCCACGCCGGGTCCCGAGGCGCGAAGCGCTACGGCGATCCCGCCCCGTGCCGCAGCACCGGGACCAGCCGCCGGAGGAGGTGCCCGCGCGGCAGGAGCCGTCGCACCGCTTCCTTGGTGCCCGGTTCGATCCGGTAGGCGTCGGCGTAGAACGACCCCGGCAGATCGAGGAAGACCTCGTCCCGGAGCCGCGCCGCCACCCGCTCCACCGGCACCTCGAAGGCAAGGTCCGAGCGCCGGCTCCGCGCCACGGTGATCGTCCCGTCGTCGATCCGGGCGATCCAGCCCAGCATCGCGCCGTCGTTGGAGAGGACCCGCTGGCCCGGTCGAATCGTGGGTGCATCCATTCCCGTAAACTGGGACCGGTCCACGACGGAGGGGAGGGCGTTTTCGAAAACACCGGATGATTGCGAGCCGCCGGGAAGGCGCTCGGCTAGCATGGGTCCGGGGAGGTCGCCATGCGTCGACTCGCGCTCGTCACCGTACTCGTGCTCGCCTCGGTCTGCTGCACCCTGTTCGCCGCCTGCGGCGACGACGGCGGCTGTAGCGCCGTCGGCTGCGGACCAGAGCTGAGCCTCCAGATCCGCCGTGCCGTCTGGGAGCCCGGCACCTGGACGCTCGAATTGGATTCGAGCGTCTACTGCACCTGGGAAGTCTCGGCCTCCGGCGACTCCGAGCCGGTGGGGTGCGGCGGCGGCGAGGGCCCGCGGTTGTATCTCGACTCCAAGCCGGAGGAACTCACCGTCTCGCTCTCGCGGGACGGCGAGCCGATCGGCAGCCGCACGATCCGGCCGGACTACCAGACCTCGCACGACGAGTGCCTCACCTGTACGTCCGCCGACGAGGTGGTCGAGTTCTGACTCACCGCAGGAACCAGTACGACGAGGCCACCAGCGTCTTCCGCACCTCGCCGGCGCCGGCCTTGCGCTGGGCCTCGGCGAGGGCGCGCTCCTTGTCGGCGTAGCGGCGCTGCTCCTCGAGGCGCAGCTGGTCGAGGCGGCGGCGGTACTCGCGCTCGGCGAGATCGCGGGACCGCCGGAGCTTGGCCCGCTCGGCGTCGTCGGTCGCGGCGAGCACCGCCTTCCGGCCGGTCTCCCACTTCTCCTTCGCCTCGGCGAGGCGGCCGCGGCCCTTCACCAGCGACTCCTCGGTGAAGCGGTCCCACTTCTCGTGGATCTTGTCGAGGGCCGCGGACCGCTTCTTCTCGAACTCGGCCTTCAGCTTGGCGAGGAGCCGCTCCAGGGCCTGATCCTGCACCGCGGTCACCGCCTGGCCGCCGGCCTCCGGCCGCCGGATCGTCTCCCGGGCCGGGAGCTCCGCGAAGAGCGCCGCGGCCTCCGCGTCGAGGGGCCGGTAGACGCCGTTCTCCCGCACCAGCACCAGGTGCAGGAGCCGGTCCTCCGGCTCGAGGGCCCCCAGCTCGACGCGATAGACGAACCAGTAGCCCTCCTTGCCGACCACCGGCACCAGCGCCGAGGGCGCCCGGGAGCCGTCAAGGTTGAGGAAGGAGAGGCCGGCGTCCCGCGCCCGCACCGCCCTCGCCGCCGCCTTCACCAGGGGTGAATGGGGCCCGAGCTTCTTGGCGCCGTGAGCCTCCGCATCCTTGGCGTCGCCGAAGGAGTAGAGGCCGGGTTCGAGCTGGCCCTCGGCGGCGTCCACCAGCGCCTGCGGCAGCGCCCGCACGTGGAGCATGTCCCCCGAGGCGGCGACGTTCTCCTTGCCGAGCACGGAGAGGGCCAGCTGCCGGGCGTCGTCCTCCTGCCGCTTCACCGCCGCCTTGGCGGCGCCGACGGCGATCCGGAGCCGCGACCGGACCTCGGCGTCGAAGCGCTCGAGGAGCAGCTCCCGGGTCTCCTGCATCCGGCTGGAGATCTTCGACTCCAGCTCGCCCCGGAGCTTCTGGAAGGCCTGGTCGATCTCCGTCTCGGAGCGGCAGCCCTGGTAGATGTCGAGGACCCGCCGCTCGAAGTCGACGCCGCTCTCCAGCGCGCCCAGCACCTCGTCGCTGGCGCCGAAGACGCCGTCGAAGAGCGAGAGCTTCTGCTCGAGGAGATCGTAGAGCCGGGCCTCGGCGGCGTTGGCCCGGTTGACCATGTTGATCACCAGGACGTCGCGGCTCTGGCCGTAGCGGTGGCAGCGGCCGATCCGCTGCTCGATCCGCTGGGGGTTCCAGGGGAGGTCGTAGTTGACGAGGAGGTTGCAGAACTGGAGGTTCAGGCCCTCGGCGCCGGCCTCGGTGGAGATGAAGATCTTGGTGCGGTTCCGGAACTCGTCGACCAGCGCCTTCCGCTCCTCCGGCCCGGAGCCGTCGCCGCAGAGGATGGAGATCGCGCCCTCGTAACCGTTCTCGGAGAGCAGCTCCGTCAGGTAGTCCTGGGTGCGGCGGCTCTCCGTGAAGATCACCGCCTTCTGCGGCCAGCCGTGGGCCTCCGCCACCGCGAAGGAGCGGTGGAGCGCCCGGACCAGCGCGTCGCCCTTGGCGTTCCGGGTGATCGAGCGGGCCAGGGCCGCCATCTCCCGCAGCTCGCGCAGCTCGCTCTTCGCGTCGGCGAGCGTCTTCGCCTTCTTCTTCCCGCCCACCTGCCGGTCGTCGAGGAGCTCCTCCGCCTCCTCCTCGTAGATCTGCCGCAGCTCCTCCTCGAGGCCGTCGACGTCGTCCTCGTTGGCCAGCCGGGCGAGGTGCTCCTCCTGCGCCACCAGCACCCGCTCCGCGCCGGCGATCTTCTTCTCCAGCGAGTCGGCGAGCCGCTCCAGGGTGGCGGCGATGGCGAAGGTCGAGGAGCCGAGGATCTTCCGGTAGACCAGGGTGAGCAGGGTGCGGCGGGTCGGCTCGATCGCGGCCAGGTCCTCGCGGCGGAGGTACTCGCTGACCCGGTCGTACAGCTCCTGCTCCTCGAGCGACGGGCGGAAGTCCTCGACGATCGAGCGGCGAGCCGTGTAGCGCACGTACTCCCGCACCTGTCGGCGGAGGGTGCGCTTCACCACCGGCGAGAGCCGCTCCTTCAGGTCCTTCATCGCCTCCTGGCGCTCGGCGAGGATCTGCTTCTCGTTGGGCGAGCCGGACGGCGGGGGCGGCTGTACCAGCGGGCCGTAGAGGGCGCGGAAGGCGTCCTCGGGACCGAGCACGGTCTCGTCGAGGAGGCTGGCCAGCCCGAACAGCTCGAGGAGATCGTTCTGGAGCGGGGTGGCGGTGAGGAGGAGCTTGGGCCGGTTGCCGAAGGCGGTGCGTACCGCCTGGCCGGTCTTGTGGAACGGCTTGTAGCAGTTGCGGAGTCGGTGGGCCTCGTCGATCACCACCAGGTCCCAGGGGATCCGCGAGACCAGCGCCGCCCGGTTGGCCGCGAACGGCACCGAGCAGATGATCGGCACCGGGAGATCGAAGGGGTTCTGCTTGCCCGTGGCCTTGGCGGAGGCGCCGTCCAGGCACTCGCAGATCAGGCCGAACTTCTCCCACATCTCGTCCCGCCACTGCGCCCGGAGCGGCGCCGGGACGAGGATGAGGATGCGGCTCTTCCCCTCCGCCACCAGCTGGGCGATCACCATCCCCGCTTCGACGGTCTTGCCGAGGCCCACCTCGTCGGCGAGGACGCAGCCGCCGTTGGGGATCGCCTCGAGGGCGAAGGCCGCCGCCTCGAGTTGGTGCGGGTTCAGGTCGACCTTGGCCTCGGAGAGGGTCGGGGCGATGCGGGCCAGGTCGTTGCCCGCGCGGCGGAGGGTCAGCTCCTCGGCGAGGATGCGCTGGTGGAACGGACTGGCCGCGGCCACCGGCGCGTCGAGGCGGCCGGGGGCCGGGGCGTCGGGCGGGTTGTCGCGGGGTTTCAGCAAACTGCAGACTCCTTCGGCGACCGCCGGAACGGTCCAAAGGCGAGAAGGGAGGCGAGCGATTACCACGGACGTGCGGCTCGCCGAAAGGCGCCGCGGTGCGAGGCGGGCCGGCCTCCCCCGGGCCGTGCCGGAAACCCTAGCAGGCGCGGGGATGGGACCGAACCGGTGCCCGGACGTGCGGCTGTGGAAACGCGTGCCGGATGCGGCCAAAGGCACGCCGTCGCGGCAACGGCCCGACTTCACGGCTGGCGGCGGCCCGGCGGCCGTGGGATCGTGCCCGGAGGCCCATTCCAGCGGCACTGGAGGACCCTTCCGGGGCGGTCGGCCTGCCGCTAACATGCGCGTGGTCTCATGCCTCCCAACCAGCCGCAGCCCAGCCCGCTCGAACCGACCAGCGACCCGATTTCGCCGGGATCCGCCGACGCGCGCCGCTGGTGGGGTGCGGCCCTGGTCCGCTACGGCCCGGCGGTCCTGGCCCTCCTGGCGGCGGCGCTCTACGCCCGCACCCTGGCGAACGGCCTCACCAACTGGGACGACCCCCAGTACGTCGCGGGCAACCCCTTCGCCACCCTGGGCCTCGCGGGGATCCCGGCGGCCTGGACCCGGGGGCACGAGGCCGCCTACTACCCACTGACCCATACGCTCTACTGCGTGATCCAGGCGGTCGCCGGGACCTCGGCCCTCGCCCACCACCTGGTGCAGGTCCTCGTGTTCGCGGCGGCGGCCGCCCTGGTGCCCGCGGCGCTCCGGGCCTTCCGGGTGCCGGCGGCGGTGGCCCTCGCCGCGGCCGCGCTCTGGGTGGCGCACCCGCTCCGCGTCGAGTCGGTCTCCTGGGTCTCGAGCCTCAAGGACATCCTCTCCGCCGCGCTGGTCCTGGGTTCCTTCGCGCTCCACGGCGCCGGGCGCCGGCGGGTCTCGGCCGCCGTCTTCACCCTCGCCCTGCTCGCCAAATCGACGGTCTTTCCGGTGGCGGGCGTCTTCACGCTCCTCGCCTGGCGCGACGGGCGCTCGCCCGGTCAGGCGATCCGCCGCTCGCTCCCCTATCTCGTGCCCGCCCTCGCGGTGGCGGCGCTGGCGGCCCGGATGCACCTGGGCGTCGACCGGAGCCCGCTGGGCGGAAGCCTGCTCGCCGCGATCCCCTCCGCGCTCTGGCTGCCCTGGTGGTACCTGGGCCGCACCCTGGTGCCGGCGCCGTCCCTGGCGATCTACCCCTTCGCTCCGGTGAGCTGGGCCGATCCCCGCCTCGCGGCGGCGGCGCTGCTCTGGGGCGGGCTCCTCTGGTTCGTCCTCCGCGGACGGCCGGGCGGGGTTCGGGATCGGGCGCTGGCGGTCGGGGCCTGGTGGCTTCCGGGCGTGGCGGTGACCGGCCTGGTGCCGCTGACCTTCCCGGTGGCCGACCGGTTCTCGCTGCTCCCCTCGCTCACCGCGATCGCCGGAATCCTCGTCCTGGTCGCGACGGCGCTCGAGGGGAAGCGCCGCCTCGGGTCCGTCGCGGCGGTCCTGGTAGCGGCCGCGGTGGTGGCCCTCGGCTCCGCGTCGTTCGTGCGGCAGGGCGAGTGGCGGGACTCGATCGCGCTCTGGGAGGCGGACCGGGATCGGGACGGCACCGTCTTCCAGGCCCGGATCAACCTCGCCGGCGCCTACGGCGCGGTCGCCCGCTGGGACGACGCGATCCGGGAGACGGAGGCGGTGGCGCGCCTGGCCCCGGATCGCCGGTGGAACACCGCCGATCGGTTCCTGGCCCACGCCTCGAAGGGTGGCATGGATCCCTCGACGGCGATCCGGCTGTTCGAGATCCTCCGCGCCGGGCCGGACCCGGCGACCCTCCTCGCCGTGGCCGGAACGGCGCTCAAGGAGGGCCAGCCGGCGGCGGCGCTGGTGGTGGCGGAGGCGGCGGTCCGCGCGGACGATCGAGCGGAGGCACGGGCCCTGGCGGCCCAGGCGGCCAACGCCGCGGAACGCCCGGAGCTGGCCCTCGAGCACGCCGAGCGGGCCCTGCTCCTCGCCCCGTCCCACGAGGACGCCGTGGTGAGCCGGGCCCGGGCCCTGGTGGCGCTCGAGCGGTACGACGAGGCCCTGGCCGCGAGCCAAGTGGACCTCGAAGATCCCCGGCTCCGCGCGCTCCTCGGGATGGTCCGGGCGATTGCGCTCCAGGCGACCGGGCGACCGGCCGAGGCCCGGGCGCTCCTCGAATCCTCCCGGAGGCAGCTGGCCGGGTCGGCCGGGTAGCGAGCCGACCGATCTCGCCCGGCGGCAGCGCCGCTCCCGCCGGTCGGCCGCGCCTCTCGTCAGCCGCGACCGCCTCCCGATCGGCGACCGAACGCCGATCCCGGCCTCGGAAACGCCGTGGTAGCCTCCGCGTCATCGTGCGCTCGTCCCGCCCCCACGGCGACGGCCTTCCGGCCGGCGAACCGATCCCGGTCCCGTCCCGGGCGCCGGCGCTCCTCTTCGCCCTCGCGGCGGCGCTCTACCTCCCGACCCTGGCCAACGGCCTGGTCAACTTCGACGATCACCGCTACGTCGCCGGCAACCCCTTCGCCTCCCGGGGCCTGGCGGGGATCCCGGCGGCGTGGACCACGGCCTACGACGACGCCTACTACCCCCTGACCCACACGATCTACTGCGCGATCCAGGCGATCGCCGGGCCCACGCCGCTCCTGCACCACCTCGTCCAACTCCTCCTCTTCGCGGCGGCGGTGGCCCTGGCGCCCGCGGCGCTCGCGGCGTTCCGGGTGCCGCGATCGGTGGCGGTTTGGGCCGCGCTGCTCTGGGCCTTCCATCCGCTCCGCGTCGAGTCGGTCTCCTGGGCCGCCAACCTCAAGGACACGCTCTCCCTGCCGCTGCTCCTCGGGGCCTTCGCGCTGGTCGGCGCCGGCCGCCGTCGCGCCGCGGCGGTTACCTTCGCCGCCGCGCTTCTCGCCAAGTCGATGGTCTTCCCGGTGGCCGGGCTGTTCGTGCTTCTCGAATGGCGCGAGGGGAAGCGCTTCCGCGACGCGGTGGTCCGGGCCCTGCCGTTCCTCGTCCCGGCGCTGGCGGCCGCGGCCCTCGGCGCGGCGCTGCACCTGGGGTCCCCGGACCGCACCGTCCCCGGCGGCGACCTTCTCGCCGCGATCCCCTCCGTCCTCTGGCTGCCGTGGTGGTACCTGGGCCGGACCCTGGTGCCGCTCCCCTCGCTCGCGCTCTACAACTTCGCGCCGGTGGGCTGGACCGACCTCCGGTGCTTCGGGGCGGCGCTGCTCTGGGCCGCGGTGGCCGTCGTCGTCGCCCGGGCGCGGCTCGACACGCTCCGGGACCGGCTCCTCGCCGTGGCGGCCTGGTGGCTTCCGTTCGCGGCGGTCACCGGCCTGGTGCCGCTCGTCCACCCGGTGGCCGATCGCTACGCGCTCCTGCCCTCGCTGCCGATCGCCGTGCTCGGGGTGTGGGCCGCCGGCCGGGCGCTCGGGGCGAGGCCCCGCCTGGTGCCGGTGGGGGTGGCGACGTTCGCCGGGGCGGCGCTGGTGATGGGCGGCCTCTCGATCGCGCGGCAGCGCGAGTGGAAGGATTCCGTCGCGCTCTGGGAGGTCGAGCGCGATCGCGACGGGTCCAGCG
>JAEZJH010000106.1 GCA_023436385.1 Pseudomonadota bacterium | reverse complement strand
CGTCACGCAACCAGTGTGCCTGGCTCTCGTTCCGGCGGGGATACGGGGCTCGTGCAGCGGTTACCGACGTGCCGCACGCCTTCCGGATCCTCCAGGCCCATCAGGGCTTCACTACCCGTGAACGCAGGGAATACTCCGCCCTTTTCAAGATTGAACGATCGCCGGCGCCCGGCCCTCGCGGCGGAGGAGGCGCAGCCGGAAGTCGCGGGAACCAGGCCCCGCGCCGCCCTATTCCACGAGCGGGCAATCCGGGGTGAGCTCCGTGTCCGTGTAGCGGCAGTCGTGGTGGCCGTCGCCGAGGATCAGGGTGCGGGAGAAGCCGCCGCAGTAGTCCGGGATGTCGCTGACGATCACCACGCCGACCAGGCCGCCGGTGGAGGGGTCGTAGGAACAGCCGAGGGACGGCGTACAGAAGTTCTCCGCGGCCAGCCAGCGGCCGCAGAGGCCCTTGCAGGTCGCGGTTCCGCAGCGGTCGAGATCAGCCGACTCGAAGGCGGGAGGGCAGCCGTAGCCGTCGAAGGCCGCGGTGGAGCGGCAGAGCCCGCCGTCGTCGAGGTACTCGGCGGGTTCGGTGCCACCGATTCCGCCCGTTCCTCCGGAGCCACCGGTCCCGCCGCTGCCGCCGACCGAATCGGTCGAGCAGGCGAAGGCGGCGAGTAGGCAGGTGAGCAGGAAGGCGGCGATCGATCTCATCCGGGCCTCCGGCTCGGGCTGTTCCGACCCACGGGCAACGCCCGTGGGTCAGAACAGCCCGATGGAGAAGTGCAGCGAATACGGCTCCTCGTGCAGCACCTCGTCGGGCTTGAGATTGAAGCCGAGGTCCAACGCCACCGGCCCCACCGGCGTCGCGTAGCGGAGGCCGAAGCCGACGGCGGAGCGGAGTTCGGTGACGTCGAAGTTGGACGGGTCGAGCCAGAGGTTGCCGGCGTCGGCGAAGAGGCCGCCCATCAGATCGCCGTAGAGCGGAAAGCGTAGCTCGCCGCGGAACAACACGAAGACCTCGCCGCCCTCGCTGGGGACGTCGCGGCCGTCCTGGAGGAAGCGGGCGGCCTTGGTGCAGCCCTCGCCGTAGAGCAGGGCCTCGCAGCCGGCGATCTGGGCCCGGAGGTCCTCGCGGGTGTCCTCGGGGACGACGCCGTCCTCGGGGAAGCCGCGGATGCTGCCGGAGCCACCCAGGAAGAACCGCTTGGGCGCGATGGTCTGGGACGCCGGGTGCAGGGGGAAGACCTTGCCGGCGCCGGCGGAGAGGGCGAGGGTGGTCCGGCGGGAGATGGGCACGTAGCCGGTGCCGGTGGCCTGGAGCTTCAGGAAATCGACGGTCAGCTCCTGGCGGCCCAAGTCCCGGGCCAGATCGGCCTGGAGCTTGGCGACGAAGCCGCGGTGGGGATCGGCCGGGTCGTCGCGCAGATCCAGGGAGAGCGAGGGCCGGAAGCTACCGAGCAGGGTCTCGCCCTCCGGGAACCGCAACAGATCCAGCTCTTCCTTGGAGAGCCGGCCATACAGGTCCTCGAGTTCGGCGGAGGGGGCGATCTCGTTCGACTCGATCTCGTACTGGAGCGAGGCGGCGAGCGGCCCGCCGCGCCAGTCGAGGCCGAAGATGCCGCCCAGCTTGTTCAGCCGGTAGGCGGGGCGGATGTCTCGTTCGTGGACGAAGTCGAGCCGGGCGCCGAGGGGCACGGGGAGGCCGTAGATCCGCGGGTAGCGGAGGCCCAGGTCGAGCTCGCGCTCGAGGCCCTGGGAGAGCGGCAGCTCCAGCACCTCGGGGCGGAACACCTGGTAGTTGACCTTGCCGCGGGCGCCGAACTCGAGGTTCCGGCCGAAGATGTTCCGCTCCGTGAACTCCGCGAAGGAGCGGGGACCGTCGGCGATGGAGAGACCGACGCCGACCTCCACCGACCGAACCGGCCGCTCGCGGACGTCGACGACCAGGTCCTTCACCGCCTCCGGCAGGTCGGGATCGAGGGGCCGGACCGCCACGGTCCGGAACAGCCCGATGCGCATCAGCGCCTGCTGGCTCCCCGCCAGCTCCTCGCTCCCCAGCACCCCGCCCTCGCGGACCAGCAGCGTCTCCCGGATCACCGTCTCGGCGGTGCGCCGGTGCCCCTGCACCACGATCCGTCCCACCCGGACCTGCGGCCCCTCCCGCACCCGGTACCGGACCACCGCGGCGGTGGGCTGCTCCGGGGGCCGGACGATCTCCGCATCCACCTGCGCATACAGGTAGCCGCGGCGCTCGTAGATCGAACGCAACCCCAGCCGCCGCTCCTCCACCCGCCGCTCGGAGAGCGGGTCGCCGGCCCGGAGCCCTCCGGCGGCCAGCTCCGCCTCCGGAATCGCCGTGGCCCCGGCGAACTCCACGGTGGCCACCCGGGTCCGCGGCCCCTCGCGGATGGCGATCCGCACGGTGGCG
Source organism: Pseudomonadota bacterium (assembly GCA_023436385.1). Taxonomy (GTDB): domain Bacteria; phylum Myxococcota; class Myxococcia; order Myxococcales; family Vulgatibacteraceae; genus JAEZJH01. The sequence continues at coordinate 4,025 of JAEZJH010000106.1, read as the reverse complement.
AGGCGCCGGGCCTCCTCGATCTCCACCGTCGCCGGCGACACCTGCACGTCGAGGTAGCCGGCCTCCCGATACTGGTAGGCGATCGCCGCGACCACCCGGTCGTACGCCTCGGGTTCGTAGACCTCGAGGGGCTTGGCCCGCCGCGGCGTCGGGTCGACGGTGCGGGTCCGGCCGGAGAGCCCCACCGCGTCGAGCTCGCCGGACCGCGTCGGCGTCCCCCGCGCCCCGCTCTCCAGGCTCGCCGCCCGCCCGTCCTCCGCCAGCTGCCGGAGCGCCGCGTCGCGGAACCGGTGGTTGCCGGTGAAGACCACCTTCCGCACCACCAGCCGCCGCCCCTCCTCCACCCGGAAGGCGATCGTCGCCGTGCTCCGGTCGGGCGCGCTCTTCTCCCGGGTCCAGACCCGGGCGTCGAGGAACCCCACGCGCCGGTACGCCCGCTCGATCCGCGCCGCCAGCTCCTCGACCATCGCCCGGTCGAGCACCTCCTCGCCGTCGTAGGCGAGCAGCTCCGCCAGCCGTTCCGCGCCGAAGGCCCGGTTCCCCTCGAACCGGAAGCCGATCGCCGGACCGGCCCGGACCGGCACCACCACCCGCACCTTGCCCCGGCCCTGCCGCTCCACCGACGCCGGCCCGACCCGGGCCCGGTAGTGCCCGGCCTCCCGGTAGGCGCGCCGGAGCGAGGCGAGCTCCGCCTCCAGCCGGTCGAGATCCAGGGGCTGCCCGGGTCCGAGGGCCACCGCGTTCCGCACCAGCGCCGCCGGCCCCGGATCCCCGACGAAGGCGACGTCGGTCACCGTGGTCGCCGGACCGTCCTCGACCACCAGGCGGACGGAGACGCTCGCCTCGCCCTCCACCTCCGCCCGGACCTTGGCCTCCTCGAAGCCGACCCGGGCCAGCGCCGCGGCCAGGCGCGCCCCCGCCGCCTCGATCCGGTCCGCCGCGAACTCGTCGCCCTCCCCCAGCCCGGCGGCCTTCCGGAGCCGCTCCTCGGAGAGCCGGCGGGTCCCCTCCACCGTCACCGCGGCCACCGTCTGCCGCGCCTCGAGCACGAAGGTGAGCGCCACGCCCCCCGGCGCCTCCCGGGAGAAAACGGAGACATTCGCGAAACGGCCCAGCTCGTAGAGCCGCTGCACGGTCCGGCGGATCGCCCGGCGGGAGAGTCGCTCCCCCGGACTCACCGCGATCAGCGCCTCGTACTCCGACGGCTCCATTCCCGGCGGCGCCCGGACCTCCACCCCGACCACCAAGGGCGCATCCGCCGGCGGCAGCTCGCCGGGCAGGGGCGCGAGGATCGTCCCGTGCTCGAGGGTCCGCTCCGTCGCCAGGGCGGCCTCGTCCACCGCCGCCCCCACGGTGGGATCGCCCGTGTCCGCCGGCGCCGCGGCCAACGCCGCCAGCACGATGGCCGGAAGCAGGCTCACTCCCACTCCCACCGGAGCTTGAGATCGACACCGAGATCGCCCGCCTCGTAGCCCGTCTCCTCGTTCTCCCAGAGGAGCTGGCCGGAGAGGTGCTCGTCGACCCGGTATTCGGCCGACGCCCGCCGGCCCTTGGGCGTGGCGAAGGGTGTCGAGGCCTTGAGGCGCAGCCGCTCGTCGAGGAACTTGGTTTCGAAGGAGGCGGTGGGCTCGAGCTGGCCGGTGATCTCCGAGTACTGGCTGGTGACGTTCACCGTCGGATCGCGGAACACCTCCGAGTCGGGGAGCCAGCGACGCACCTGGGCATCGAGGCCGGAAACCTTCCAGAGCGCCTCCGCGGCCACGCCGGCGCCGGCGGCGGCGTTGGCGCCGGCGGTGGGATCGCGGGAGGTGATCCCGAAGGTCAGCAGCGTCAGCACGTCGGCCCGGGGCAGCGGCGGATCGGAGGTGAGCTGGAGCTGGAAGCCGGCGCCGGTCTCCGAGGCGAGGCGGCCAAAGCCGTGGACCACCACCCGGTACTCGCGCACGTCCGTCTCCGCGGTGAAGTCGATCTCCGGATCGATCCGGTCCCGGTGGGCGAAGCCGATCACGCCCTGCCGCAGCCGGTACTCGTTCCCGCGGAAGAAGGCCAGCCCCTCGACGATCTCCACCGAGCCGAGCATCCCGACCCGGAGGTTCGAGCCGACCACCTTGAGCCGGCCGTCCCGGGCGCCCGGCGGGGCGACGAACTGCAACTCGGCGCGGAGAAGGTTGTTCTCGATCCGCATGTCGTTCCCGCCGATCAGATCGAGGTCGAGGCGGAGCCACTCCCGGTCGGCGGCCGCCGGCGCCTGCTGCACCTTCCGGCCGAAGTCGAGGACCATCGCCTCGAGGTCGAGTTCCTGCGCGTAGCGGAGGCGGTCGACGTTGAGCACGCCGGAGAGGAGCAGCCGATCCGGCCAGGCCCCGGTGAAGTGGAGCCGCCCGGAGACCACCGCCGGGAAGTCCGCCGGGAAGGCCCAGCTGGCCCGCTCGACGTCGGCGGTCAGCTCGAAGAGCGAGGGCGCCCAGGAGTGGATCCCCACCGTCCCGTGGAGGCGGGAGGCGCCGCCGTTGGCGAGGAAGGTGGCGTCCTCGACGATCACCCGGTTCTGCGAGAAGGCGACCTGCGCGTCCAGCTGTCGCACGGAGAGCGGCAGCGCCTTCACCCGGAAGGCGCCGCGGCGCACCTCCGCCGAGCCCACCAGCGACGGCCGGGAGCCGGTGCCGGTGAGCGCCGCCTTCAGCTCGACGACGCCGGTGGCGTGCTCGATCTCCGGCACCAGCATGGCGACCAGGCGGGCGTCGAAGGTGCCGTGGGCGCCGAGGTCGAAGCGGCCGTCGACGGAGCGGCCGCCGCGGAGGGAGAGTTCCGTGTTCTCGCCCCGGGCGGTGAGTCCGTGGAGCAGGAAGGAGGGACCGTCGTAGCTGGCGTTGACCGGGCCGTCGTTCTCCACCCGGTAGTCGCCCACCGCCAGGACCAGGCGCTCGAGGGCGACGCTGCCCTTGGTCTTCTCGAGATCCTCGAGCGAGCCCCGGGCCTCGAGGACGCCGCGGAGCGCGCCGCCGACTCCGGCGCTCTCCGGGAGGTAGCGGGCGAGGTCGTCGACGTCGAGGTCAAAGCTGGCGTCGAAGGGGAGGCCGGAGACGAGGCGGAGCGAGCCGGCGAGGCGGCCCGCGCCCACCACCGGACCCCGGACGATCACCTCGCCGCCCTGGTCCTCGAGGGAGAGCCGGGCGGCGGGGAGCGCGACGCCCGCGGCGCCGAGGCGGTCGGCGTGGAGCTCGCCGGAGAGCGCCAGCGCCTCGAAGGGGCCCCGGAGGTGGAGCCGGCCGCCGACGCCGCCGGTGAGATCGATGGTCTCCGCGAAGCCGCCCAAGAGCTCGCGGATCGGCAGGCCGCGGGCGTCGACGGTGACGTCGACGGTGGCCGGGCCCTTGACGGGGAAGTGGACCGCGCCGATGCCGCGGGCGATCCCCTCGTGCCGGGCGAGCGTCGCCTCCGCGAACTCGAGGCGCTGGCCGTCGACCAGCTTCAAGCTCACCGCCAGCTCGTCGAACGGGCGGGTGAGGAGCGTGCCGGCGGCGACCTCGACCCGGCCCTCGGCGGCGAGGCGATCGAAGGGGCCGGTGACGCGGCCCTCGAGCCGGGTGATCCGGCCCGTGACGTTGTCGTGGAGCCAGGCCAGGGGCTCGATCAGGCCGCGGGTGGCGTGGAAGGCGTCGCCGATCTGGCCGCCCTCGCGCGCGGAAACCTGCGCGTCGAGGGTGGCGCGGCCGCCCAGGACCAGGCGCACCGTGCCGGCGTAGGCGGTGTCGCGGTAGCGGCCGTCGATCCCCTCGAAGTCGAGGGTGCCGTCGCCGGGGCGGGAGGTCACCGTCGCCCCCACCGTGCCTAGCTCCGCGGAGAAGAGGCGCGCCCCGGCGAGGCGGAGGGAGCCGGTGATCAGCGGGTCGGAGTAGGGCCCGGCGATCACCGCGTCGAGCGGCCCGGCGCCGGCCAGGGGCAGGCCGGCGATCCGCGAGGCGATGTGGGCCAGGTCGAAGTGGCCCGAGCGCGCGCGGATCCGGAGCCCCTCCTCCTCGGAG
>JAEZJH010000020.1 GCA_023436385.1 Pseudomonadota bacterium | reverse complement strand
GCGGCGGAGCGGTCGACCTTCGACGGGTCCTTGCCGGAGAAGGCGCCGCCGCCGTGGCGGCCCATCCCGCCATAGGTGTCGACGATGATCTTCCGGCCGGTGACGCCCGAGTCACCCATCGGGCCGCCGATCACGAACCGGCCGGTGGGGTTGATGAAGAACTTGGTCTTCTTGTCGATCCACTTCTTCGGGATCGCCTTCTTGATCACCAGCTCCATCACGCCCTCGTGGATCTCCTTGTTGGAGACCTCGGGCGCGTGCTGGGTGGAGACGACGATCGAGTCGACGCGGACCGGGCGGCCGTCGCGGTACTCGACGGCGACCTGGCTCTTGCCGTCGGGCCGGAGCCAGGCGAGGCCCTTCTTCTTGCGGACGTCCGAGAGACGCTTGGTGAGGAGGTGGGCGAGGTGGATCGGCGCCGGCATCAGGACGTCGGTCTCGTCGCAGGCGAAGCCGAACATCATCCCCTGGTCGCCGGCGCCCTGCTCCTTCCGGCCCTTGGCGGTGACGCCGCGGTCGATGTCGCCCGACTGCCCCTCGATGGCCACCATCACGCCGCAGGTGTGGCCGTCGTAGCCGACCGACGAGTCGGTGTAGCCGATGCGGCAGATGGTGTCGCGGACGACCTTGGGGATGTCGACCCAGGTCTTGGTGGTCACCTCGCCGGCGACGATGGCGAGGCCGGTCTTCACCAGCGTCTCCACCGCGACGCGAGAGTCGCGGTCCCCGGCCAGCATCGCGTCGAGGATGCCGTCGGAGATGGCGTCGCAGACCTTGTCCGGGTGGCCCTCGGTCACCGACTCCGAGGTGAAGAGGTAATCCGTCGGCATCCGTATGCTCCTGCAGATGAGATGGGGCGTTCGTGCCCGTTTCCGGGTCTAACGCCGCGAGCCGCGCAGGGTATTCGCCCGTCGGAGAGGGGTCAAGGCGCTCCCCGTCCGCCGGGATCTAGCGCCCGGAGGCTCGCCGCGCTCGTGCTTCGGCCCCAGGCGTGCGCGTCAGCGGGGGGGCTTCCCGTCGAGGTGCCGCCGCAGGAACTCCGCCGCCTCGGGGAACCGGGTGGCGAGCTCCGCTGCCCGGGCGAGGATCGCCCGATCCTCGAGGCGCAGACCGGTCCGTTCCGGGACCGGCGCCGCCGGGGGCGCGGGCCGCGGCGCGAACACGCGTTCCAGCTCGTCGACCAGGTGCTTGCCGGCGATCGCGGTCAGCTCCCCGCGGTCGAGGAAGATCCCGCCGCAGCGGGGGCAGCGATCGACGTGGAACCCGCCCTCCGGCGCGAGAGCCTGGCGGAGGGCGATGCCGCAACGCGGGCAGGGGCCGGAGCGCCGGTCGGCGTCGGGATCGGGCGGGGGCTCGGGGCTCTCCGGGGGCAGGAGTGGATCCTCCGCCGCAGGAACCAACTCGCCGTAGTCGAGCCAGGTGCCGCCGCAGCGGTCACAGCGGTCGAGACGGAAGCCGCTCGCTCCCCGGGTGAGGAGGTGGAGCGTGGGGGTCCGGCACTTCGGGCAGTCCATCGGTTCCTCCCGGATTACCATAGTCCGGCGGCGCGTTGCCGGGTGTCGGCGTCGTTCGCAGGGTCGCCCCATGGGGATCTTCTCGGGCCGGCGCGGCCGGAGGCGAGAGATGAAAGAGGAACGTCCGATCGGCGAGCTGCCACCCGAGGAGCGGGCTCCGGAGAAGGGCTTCGAGTCGCCGGAGGATCGCGCCCGGTACCACGGCTACACGCCTGGCGAGATGCCGGTGATGACCGACGGCCAACTCGGCCACTTCCGGCGCGGCGAGACCAACCCCGAGGGCTCGAACGACATCTCCAACTACGAGTTCCAGCGCAACGAGCGCGCGTGGGAGCGGGCTCCCGGCGAGACCAACGCGCCCACGACGAGCGACACGATCCCGCCGCGGACCGATTCCTGATCGTCCCGATCGCCCGCCGGCTCCCGCCGGGACCCGACGACGCCCCGCGGGTGCGGGCGCGCCGCCCGGCAGCCGAGATTTCCGAGCGCCGGCTAGGCGGACCGGGGATCCCCCGGCAGCGGCGGCGAATAGACGTGGATCGAGACCACCGGTCGCCGCCCGACCGCGGTCATCGCATGCACCGTCGAGCGCCCCTCCCGAAGCACCGCCGGCGCCCGGTGCACCTGCCGGGTACGCTCCACAAAGCCGTCGGCCGTGGCCACGAAGCGCCGTTCCTCGAGCGCTCCGACGAGCAGCCGGACGGCGCCCACCGAGCCGCCATGGGCATGGACGGGCGTCGCCTGGCCGGGCAACCAGGTGAGCAGCAGCACCTCGAGGCCGGGCCGCTCGAGCAGCGGCGTCCGGAGGTAGCCGTCCCGGTCGAAGCGGACCCGGCCGGCGAGCCAGCTCCAGGGCGGTTCCCACGAGGCGAGCATCCGAACGAGCGCCTCGAGGGTCTGGTGGCCGGGTGGCAGTAGCGGCAGCGCCACGCCAACGTTCTCCACCTCGTGCGCGAGCCGCGTGTGCATCCGGATCGGTTGGAGACGCGCCGGGCGAACCGCAACCCCGCGGGCGATCCGCCGGCCCGCGCCCTACCTTCCCCGGGCCATGGAGACGCCGCCGGTGGTCGGGATCGTGGGGGGAGGCTTTTCGGCCACGGCGCTGGCGGTGGCGCTCGCCCGCCGTGGTCCGGCTCGGGCGCCGGTGGTGATCGAGCGGGCCTCCGCCGGCCGCGGGACCCCGTACCGGACCCGGCTGGCGGTGCACCGCCTCAACGTCCCGGCGGGACGGATGAGCGCGGTGGCGGAGGATCCCGACGGCTTCGTCCGCTGGCTTCGCACGCGCGCCCCCGCCGCCGGCCCCGACACCTTCGCCTCCCGCGGCGACTACGGCGACTATCTCGCGGAGTTGCTCGCCGGTGCCGGCGCCCGCGTCGTCGCCGGCGAGGTGGTCTCGATCGAGCGGGCGACGACGGGCTTCTCGCTGGGACTCGGCGACGGCCGCCGGATCGAGGTCGGGATCTGCGTGCTCGCCCCGGGCCATCGGCCGCCGGCCCTTCCCCGGGAGCTGGCCGGCTTCCGCGGCGACCACCGGGTCCGGGAGGACCCCTGGGCCCCCGGCGCCCTCGAGCGCTTCCCGCCCGGGCCGATCCTGCTCCTCGGCACCGGCCTCACCGCGGTCGACGTCGCCCTCGCCGTCCGCGAGTCCGGCCACCCGGGCCCGGTGCACGCGCTCTCCCGCCACGGCCTCCTGCCCCGGGCGCACCGGCTCCCGATCCGCGCCCGCCCGGTGCGGCTCCCCGAGCGCCCCAC
>JAEZJH010000011.1 GCA_023436385.1 Pseudomonadota bacterium | reverse complement strand
GCCCTGGCCCGCTCGGCCCGGGCCGCCAACGGCGGGCGAGGCCCACAGCTCGCCTTCCTGGTGGTGCCCTCGCTCGAGGGCGAGCCGATCGAGGAGTACTCGATCCGCGTCGCGGAGAAGTGGCAGCTGGGCGGCGCCGCGGAGGACAACGGCGTCCTCTTCGTGGTGGCGGTGAAGGACCGGCAGATGCGCATCGAGGTCGGCAACGGCGTCGAGGGCGAGCTGACCGACCTGCAGTCCGGCCGGATCATCCGCGAGACGATGGCTCCGGCGTTCCGCGAGGGCCGCTACGGCGAGGGGCTCTATGCCGGCGCCGCCCGGGCCCTCAACGCCCTGGGGATCAGCGGCGAGGGGCTCCCGGGCCCCGAGGCCTACCGCCACACCCGGGCCCGGCACCGCGGGGTGAACCCCGGCTTTCTGATCTTCTTCCTGCTCCCGTTCTTCCTCCTCCGGCTCTTCGGCGGCCGGCACCGGCGCACCTTCTGGATGGGCCCCGGCGGCTTCGGCGGGTTCGGGGGCGGCGGCTTCGGCGGCGGGCGCGGCGGAGGCGGCTACCGCGGGGGCGGCGGCGGCTTCTCCGGCGGCGGCGCCTCGGGGGGTTGGTGATGGGCGCGAACTTCCGTCCTTTCGACGAGGCGCAGCTCGAGGCCATCGCCGCGGCGGTGCGGGCCGCCGAGGAGAAGAGCCACGGCGAGATCGTGCCGGTGTTGGTGGAGCGCTGCGAGGCGTATCCCGAGGCGCAGGAGCGGGGCGGCGTCGCCGGCGCGCTCCTCGCCACCGTGGTGCTGCTCGGCTTCCCCCATGCCCTGCCGCTGTGGGGCTTCGTGCTGGTGCAGATGGCCGCCTACGCCGTCGGCTACACGGTCGCCCGCTGGACCCCGCTGGCCCGGGCCCTGATCGGCAAGGCCACCCTGGCCCGCGCCGCCCGGTGGCGAGCGGAGCTGGCCTTCCGGGAGTACGGCCTGGTCAACACCGCCCGCGGCACCGGCGTGCTGGTCTTCGCCGCGCTCTTCGAGCACCAGGTGGTGGTGTTGGGAGACCGCCCGGTGGTGGAAAAGGTCGGCGAGGGCGAATTCCGACACATCGTCGACCGGATGGTGCAGCGGATCCACGAGGGCCGTGCCGCGGAGGGCTTCGTCGAGGCGATCGGGACCCTGGGCGACGATCTCGCCGAGCACTTCCCCTGGTCCCCCGGCGCCGAGCGGAACGAGCTTCCCGACCACCTGCGGACGTAGGCGGGCGGGGCGCGGGAACGGGCGCGGTGCTCCGCGCGTGCCGTGCCTGAGTGTCTGTTGCTCGCGGAGGTCGCTTGCAAGGGCGCGGTGCTCCGCGCGAGCGGCAGGACGCTGGCGTGCCATGGCCGGGTGTTTGCGGCAGCGGAGGTGGCCGGCGAGGGCGCGGATCTCCGCGCGAGCGGCAGGACGCTGGCCTGCAGCGCCCAAGTGTTTGCGTCTAAATTTGGCAGGAGGCGCGGGAGCCATCGGGGTCGGCGCTTCGTTCTCGAGCGCCCGGAGCGACGGGGAGGGCCCGCACTCACGGGGTCATCTCCCAGACACCCTGCTCACCCCGGTAGTGACGTTCGTTGGCGCGAAACCAGGCGAAGTGCGGCCTTCGCGCCTCGTCGATGCCAAGCGCCGGGAGCCCGCCAAGCACCAGTCCCCGGAGGAAGGCGCAAATCCTCGATGGGCCACCGACGCCGCGGTGCTGCGCGCGGTGGCGCAGGGGCCGCACACGTCGCGCCATCGAAGCCCGTCGCCGCGAGCAGTCTGCGAAAGGGTCAGGCGTGACGCTGCGGCTGGCGGCGCCTGGCCGTGACCGGCCTCGGGCGGTAGAGGCACGCCGAGGCCGCGGAGCCAGCGGAGGAGGAGGTCGTCCTCCCGGCGGCTGCGGACGGCGAGGTTGATCCGGCCCGGAAGGTGACCGGCGTCGCAGGCCGAATCCCCACCTGCATCACGCGGCGTGGCGCGACTCGTTCGATCCGCCGAACGGGAGTGCCTGCGGGGCAGAGCCAACGGAGTTGTTGCGCGGCGCGAAGAGCGGCAGCGTCGTGAGATCGGGCGCTACCGTCTTCCGGGAGAGGCGATTCGCTCTGGCCTGCTTCGCCTTGTTCTCCCTCCTCGCGGAGACGAGCTTCCAGCCCTCGCGCAGGAGCCAGGATTGCGGCGGCGCGACCAAATGCGCCGTGTCCGAGGGGAGGAGCACCTCGTCCCCGAAGTAGCCGAAGGTGTTGGGGTCACGGAACGAGGGGGAGAGCTTATGGCCTCGCTGGGCGGCGTGCTTCGCGGTGTTGCGGCGCACGTAGCGGATGGTGGCCCGGGCCTCGGTCGGCGTCCGCAACACGTGTCCGTTGTATCGCTCCGTGAAGACGGGGCCGGTTGAGCCCATCACCTCGTTCAGGCCCTTGGCGAGGGCGATCTTCAGCGAGCGCACGCCGGCGGCGAGCGCGGCCTTGCGCGCGGCCTCGATCAAGAGGTGCAGGTGGTTGCGCTGAACGGTGACGCCGACGATCCGGAAGTCCTCGGTCGCCTTCGCGGCCAGGAGGGCGACGATGACCACCTGGAAGCAGCGCCGGCTCCGTAGGTTGAACACGTGCTTGCGTACCTTCAAGGTGACGTGCACCGGTGTGTCCGGCGTCACCTCCGGCCGCTCGAGGTGGGAAGCTCCGGCGCCGGGCTTCTTCTTCCTTCCCGCGCCGATCCTCGCGCCGCCGCGCTTCGAATATCTCATCGGAACCTGTTCCATCGCCGCCGCCCTCCGTCCCTACGAAACAGACTGAGCCTACTGAAAAACCTCCTGAATGGCTCTGGTTCATTTGGGTGTATTTCAGGAGGTGTCGCGAGGCGTTGACGCGTTTGGAGGACGGCTTGCCTCCAGACTGACACTTCAAGGACCCCCAGGCCCCCCGACCTGCCATCCCGCTCCCGGTGATGGGCCTGCGGGCGGCATGGGTGCGGGGCGGGGTGGCACCATCGCGGATTAGCGCGGAGGCACCGGGGGCACCGGGGGCACCGGGGCACCGGGGGGAAAACGCACCGAGACACCCGCGATAGGTGCGCGCGAAAGTCTCGGCGGAAGTTCTGGGGCCTCGGGCAACAGCGGCCCTCTCCGGGCGGTCTCGACCGGCGGCTCGACCTCGGACAACCTGCAAGGGAGAACGAGGGGTTCAGTCGTCGTACCGCCAGGTGGTCGTGACGACGCCTTCCGACGCATGGGTCCATGCGCGCCCGTTCTTCTCGTGGTGGCTTTCCACGATCCGCCGATGCACCACGCGGTAGGTGCGCAGATCTTCCGGCCGGGCGATGACCTCCATCCGGTCGGCAGCCTCGACCGGCGGGGCCTCCTTCGAACCTTCCCGTAGGGCGGCAGCGGTTCTTGCGGCCGACGTCTCGTTCTTGTGGGGGAGGATCTCGAGACGGACGCATCCGCCCATCGGCATCCCGTCCCCGCACGGGACGCGCTCCGCCACCCGGTAGCGATAGCCCGAGTCCTCGCCCCCGGGGCGGGCCGGATGGAAAGGAGACGAGTTCACCAGGTGCTGCTCGCCTGCTTCTTCTTCGCGATCCCGGCCTGCCTCGACTTCGGGTTCAGCGGGTGGAAAATCGGCCCCGAGGAGGAGGAAGAGCCCGATGGGTGCGATGGCGACCTCTACGCCGCGCCGATCGGTTGGACGGGGTCGACCGTTCGGCTGGTGCCGAACGCTCCGCTCACGGTCGACGGCCGGATTTCGCTCTCCGGTAGCGTTGTCCCCGACGACCTGGCGTCGGTGACTCCGGCGGGGACTCATGTGAACGCCTGGTGGGAACCGAAGGAGCAGGGCCTCCAGCTCGTCGGCCTCCGGGTCGGGAACGGCGAGCTGCGGGTCACCGACGGTTGCGGCCGGAAGGGGAAGTACCGGCTCGAGG
>JAEZJH010000545.1 GCA_023436385.1 Pseudomonadota bacterium | reverse complement strand
CAGGCGCAACTCTGCCGGTCAAGCCTCTGGTCGTGACTACGCAGTGCACCGCAAAAGGCGAGCGTCTCGTGCTCCAAGTCGCGGAGATGGCAGGGGTTCCCTGACTACGGAGGGCTCGCCGGGCGGGGGAACTTCAGTCTAGCCTCGGGGGCACGACGCCGCGGGTTCCCTGCAATCGCGGACAGATCTTCCGAACGACGACCCGTCTCAGCGGCTGGGCTCCCACGGCCCGGCCGCTCTCGTTCCTGCGCCAGGCGCTCGTCGCGCTGAGGATATCGTAAACAACAAGTTCCGGCGCCGCCTGCTGGTAGGATCGGTGATTTCCAGCGCGAGGCGCAGATGGAGGTGCACTTGGCACGTTGGGGACCACGGATCGCCGCCCTGTCGTTGGCGGCGCTCGCGTGGGGATGTGAATGCGAGGGCGGCTATTTCGGGGAGGTCGGCCTTCGGTCGGCGACCGGCACGGTGGTGGTGCGGCAGGACGCCCTGGCGTGCGGTACGGAGTCGACGCCGCCTTGCGAAGGCGGCGAAGGCTGTTGTGTCGTTCCCGTGAATCAGCCGCCGAACCAGGCGGGGTTGCGTTGTGTGGCACGGGCCTATCCGGTCAGTACGAGCGCCGATTCGCCCATGGAGACCTGGGTCTGGGTGGAGTGTCCGGACCTCGGGGGCTTCGTGATCCCCCTCGGCGATCTTCGCTCCGCCCCACCGGCGGTCGCCCTCTCGGTGCCGGTCGTCGAAGGGGTCCCGGAGCCCAGCGCGAGCGATCGCGACGCGCGGGCCGCCGCCTGGGGCCCGGCCCGGTCGCCGGCTTGTGATGACGACCCTTGGTCCGGCGAGGTCCGCATCGAGGGCACGGTGAGAATCCTCTCTCGAACCGGAGGGGCGCTCGCAACGCCGGAACGGATGGGCGGACCCGTGGTGACCGACGACTTCCGCGCCGAGGCCGAAGTCGAGGCGCGGATCGTGGCGGAGGGGGACTCGTGCGCCACGCCCGACCTCGCGGGCACCTTGCGCATTCTCCAGACGGCGGACGATTACTTGGTGATCTCCGACGCATGTGAGTGATCGGCCCGGACGCGCCTCGTTCCCCCAACGACAACGGGCCGCGATCCCGGAGGACCGCGGCCCGTTGGAGACAGCCGAAGCGTTCGCGCCCGCTTACTTCTGCGACGCGTCGAGGGCCTGCCACACGTCGTTGAGCAGGTCCTCGGCGTTCTCGATGCCGCAGGAGAGGCGGATCATGTTCTCGCTGATCCCGTACTGGGCCCGGATCTCCGGCGGGATGTCGGAGTGGGTCATCGAGGCCGGGTGCTCGATCAGGCTCTCGGTGCCGCCCAGGGAGACGGCGAGCTTGCACATCTCCACCGAGTTGAGGAGCTTGAAGGCCGCGGCCTTCCCGCCCTTGACCTCGAAGGAGACGATCGAGCCCGAGGCGAGACACTGCTTCTTGTAGATCTCGTACTGCTTCGTGCCCTTCTCGAGGAGCGACGGGTGCAGCACGCGCTCGATCGCCGGGTGCTCGAGGAGCCGCTTGGCCACCAGCTCCGCGTTCCGAACCCCCGCCTCCATGCGGAGCTTGAGGGTCTCGAGCGACCGCATCAGCAGCCAGCCGTTGAACGGCGAGGGGACCGGGCCGAACATGGTGCGGTACTCGGCGACGGCGGCGAGGACCTCCTGCGAGCCGCACACGGCGCCGGCGACGATGTCCGAGTGGCCGCCGATGTACTTGGTGGCCGAGTAGATCACCAGGTCCGCGCCCAGCTTCAGCGGGTGCTGGAAGACCGGCCCGAGGAAGGTGTTGTCGACGTAGGTCAGCACCTTGCGGTCGGGCGTGGAGACCTGCTTCGCCACCTCCGCCGTGCCGGCGATGTCGATGAGGACGTTGGTCGGGTTGGCCGGGGTCTCGATGTAGATCAGCTTCAGCTTGCCCTGGTACTTCTGGGCCAGCTTCAGGAGGTCTTCCATCGGCATGTCGGCGTCGTACGGGATGGTGGTGATCCCGTAGCGCGGCAGCATGTGCACGAGGAAGAACTCGCTGCCGCCGTAGACCGGCATCGAGTGGAGGACCACGTCGCCGGGCCGGAGGTGGGCCATCAGCGCGGTGGAGACCGCCGCCATGCCGCTGGAGAAGGAGAGCGCGCCCTCGGCGCCGTCCCACAGCGCCAGCCGCTCCTCGAGGATCTGGAGCGAGGGGTTGTTGATGCGCGAGTAGATCAGGCCCATCTCCTGATCGGCGCCCTTCTTCTCCAGGCCGTAAGCCCACTTGAAGTACTGCTCCCCTTCCTCCGCGGACCGGAAGCAAAACGTCGAGGTCATGAAGATCGGCGGCTTCACCGAGCCCTCGGAGAGGAACGGATCGTAGCCGTAGCCCAGCATCAGGGATTCGGGCCGGAGCTTCTTGGGGTCGTGGGCCATGGTGTGTCTCCTGTGGTTCCGACGCACCATCACCGGGCGCGCCGCGCGGCGCACCCTACCACCGGACCCGGAAAAACGTCACGGTGCCTTAGAAGTAGCCCCAGCGCCGGCGCAGGACCCACTCCGCCCCGAGACAGAACGCCAGGGCGAAGAGCGCCTCCCAGCGGTCCCAGATGGGACGGTCCTTGGCCCGGCCCACCTCGACCACCTCGGGCTCGGCCAGCTTCAGCTCGGGAAGCCGGCCGGCGGAGGCCTCGACGAACCCGCCGCCGGTGAGCTCCGCCACCGCCCGGAGGAGATCGGGCCGGGGGGCCGCTTCCGACAGCTCCCGGGAGGCGGCCCGGACCGCCACCGCGTCCTCGCCGCTCCCGAGCGGCGTTCCAGCAAGGGACGCCGTGGCCACCACCCGATACGGACCGGGAGCCGGGGCCTTCAGCTCGACCCGGGCCGCGCCGTCGGCGCTGGCGACCGCCGCCTTCCGATCGACCACCTGCGCGGTGTCGGCCTCGACCAGCTGCACGTCGAGGGCGGCGCCGTCGGCGGGGCCGTAGTCGGAGCGCCGGGCGTGGACGGTGGCGGCCACCGGCGTGCCCGGCTCGAGCTCGTCGGAGGCGACCTCGACCTTCACCGGGGTCAGCTCCGGATCCCGGACCAGCCAGCGGATGGCGTTGGCCCAGAGCCGCTCGTAGGCCCGGGGTCCGCCGGCACCCTCCCCGGCGGCGACCATCGACCAGTACCAGGACGAGTCGACGGTGAGGGCCATCGACCGGCCCCGGCCGTACTCGCCGAGCGCCAGGACCGGCGCGTTCCGACCGTCGCCGACGGTGAGGTGCGGGTGATCGAGGAGCACCCGGGTGCCGGGCTTGGCCCGGGTGACGTTGAGGCCGGCCAGGGCCGGGAGCGCCTCCCAGGCTTGGGCGTTCTGCTCCGCGGAAGAGGCGAGGCGCACCACCGGGTGGCGGATCCCGTCGCTGGTGAGCCGGGGCCGGAAGGGCTCGAGGGAGGGAGGCGGTCCGGCCGGCTCGACGGGCAGGATCTCCGCCAGCTCGGAGAGGTGGTAGCCGCCCTCGCCGAAGGAGTTCTCGCCGCCGATCATCACGAAGGCGCCGCCGTTCTCCACGTACCGCCGGATGTTCGGGAGGTAGTAGGAGACCTGGTACGGCTTGAAGGCGAAGTCCTGGAAGATCACCAGGTCGAAGCTGGCCAGCTGCTTGTCGAAGATCTCGTCGACCGGGAACGGGATCAGCGAGATCTCGTCGTTGCCGGCGAGCGGGTTGTCCTGGGGCGTCCGCAGGATGAAAAACGAAATCAAGTCCACATTGGGATCGGTCTTGAGCAGCGTCCGGAGGAAGCGCTCGTCCCACGAGGGCTTGCCGACCACGAGGAGCGCCCGGACCCGATCGCGGATCACCCGGAGCGCGAAGGAGCGGGCGTTGTTGGCGGTCACCGCCTCGCCGGAGAAGGTGGGCGCGGCGAGGGTGTAGACGAACTCGCCGATCCGGTCGGGGGCGAAGGAGAACTGGAGCGGATAGATGGCCTGCTCCGGCGTCACCCGCACCGTGGCCTGGGCCACCACCCGGCCCTCGCGGCGGAGCGACACCGGAACCTCGAGGGTGCCCAGGCCCGAGGCCCGCAGGGTGGCCTCGACGGTGACGGTGTTCCGCACGAAGGCGAAGTCGTCGACCTTCACCGCCTCCACCGCCACGTCGGCGAGGTTCCCGGAGCCCACCGCCACGGCGGAGACCGGCGCCTTGAGGGCCAGGAGCGCGTCCCGGACCGCGCCGGCCGCCGGGCCGTCGCCCAGCTCCGCGTTGTCGGCGCCGTCGCTCACCACCAGGACACCGCCCAACTTCCGGCCGGCGGTGGAGCCGCCGATCGCCCGGAGGGCGGCGAGGAGATCGGTGCGGGTGCCCTCGGGGACCAGCTCGCCGCCGGCGAGGGCGGACCGGTCCGCCGGGGCGAGGTCCCGGTCGAAGCGGTGCCACTCGAGGGTGAAGCGATCCTCGAGGGCGGAGAGGGCCGGGGCGACGCCGCGGAGGTAGGCGGCGGCGGCGGTGGCCCGGGTGGCGCCGCCGGCCTCCACCGGAAAGCCCATCGACGCCGAGCCGTCGACGAGGACGGCGAGACGGTTCTTCACCCGGGCGGTCTGGAGGAGCCGCACCGCCGGCTCGAGGACGGCGAAGAGGAGGCAGGCCATCCCCAGGAGCCGGAGCCCGACCAGGAGCCGCCGCCGCCAGGGCCGGGGCTCGCGCCGGAGTCCCCACCAGGCGAGACCCACGGCGGTGACCGCCAGGACCACCAAGAGGCCGACGCCCCAGGCCGGCCAGGGAGAGAGCGAGACCAGCCGCCAGGCGTTGTAGGAGACCGAAGGCTCCACCTAGCGCCGCCTCTTCATGATGAACGGGACGTGGACCTGGTCCTGTTTGTAATCCGTACACATCGCATACATCGCCAGGTTCACGCCGAGGCGAAACGCCTGCTCCCGCTGCCGCTCGCCGCCGGGGACCACCTCGTACTCCCAGCTCCCCAGGTCGTCCCGGGACCAGGCGCCGCCCAGGTCGTTTCCGGAGATCACCGCGGCAAGGCGGTCGCCCTGGAGGAAGCCGGTGAGGTAGTTCCGCGCCGCGAGCCGGCCCACCGGCCGATCGACCAGGTAGAAGGCCTGGTAGAGCACGTGATCGGCGGGGACGCGGCCCGGCCGCTCCGCCGGCAGGACCCGGGCCAGCTCGCGCTCGCAGGAGCGCTCGAAACAACCGGAACCGTCGGCGGCGTCGCAGAGGAGGAAGCCGCCGTAGGTGAGGTAGCGCCGGAGGTTCTCGACCTCGGCGCGGGAGAGGGGCGGCAATTCGCCGTCGCCGGCGAGGTAGAGGAAGGGGTGTCGGAACAGCTCCGGGGAGTCGAGGGGCAGCTCCCGGGACTCGGGGAGGGTGGCGATGCTGGTGCGGGCGCCGATCTCGAAGGCGAGGCGCCGGAGCGCCGCCGGCCGGGGCCGGTACTTCCCGGCGTGGCGGGCGTGGGCGAAGACCAGCCGGGAGGCGTCGCCGAAGGCCCGGGCCGATCCCGGCGCCAGGGCGGCGAGGGCGAGGGCGAGGGATCCCTTGAGGAGGTGTCGGCGTTCCATGGCCCCGGTAAGCGAGTGCGCGTTTGGCCGCCCGTGAACCGCCAGCGGGGCCGCCTTTCTTCCCGCCCTCCGGGCGAAACGCCGGTGGGAGGCGAAGGCCCCGGAGCGCCAGGTGGAAGGGGGAGCCTATGCGCGGGCCCGGCGAAGGGGAAGGGGCCTGCCGGTCGAGCCCCGGCCCTTCCCCGGCGGGAGCACCCGGGGGGCGCGGAACTCGCGCTTCCGCCGACCCGGCGGTAAAGTCCGCCCGATGGCCAACAAACGAACCAGAGACGAGGGCCCGATCGCCCGGATGCGGGCGGCCCACGCCGCGGGCGACCTCCGGGCGGCCCGGGCGACCGCCCGGAACCTCCTCGCCGACCCCGCCGCCGACGAGGCCGATAAGGCCGAGGCTCGCCACCTCCTCGGCCGCACCTCCCCCGATCCCCGGGCGCTCGGGGTCGCGATCGCCTCCCTGGCCCTGGCGGCCCTGGTGATCGTGGTCTTCCTGGTGGGCTAGCGGTCTTGGAACGACTCCTCGACCGACTGATCGCCCTCGACCCCGGCGCCCTTCCGCTCCTCGGGCAGCGGGTGCCGCTCTGGGCCGGGATCCTCCTGGCCGCCCTCGGCCTCGCCCTGCTGATCGCCGGCTCCCGGAAGTCGCTCCGCCGGGCGGTGGCCGCCCTGGTGGGCGTGGCCGCCGGCTGGTACCTGGTGCCCGCCGCCACCCGTACCCTGGGTGTTCCCTTCGCGCACTCGGCGTGGGTCGGGGCCGGAGCCCTGGGCGTCGCCGGGCTCCTCCAGCCCTGGCTCCTGGCGGTGGTGGCCGGCGGTCTCGGGGGCGGGCTCCTCGCCCTTCACTTCTGGCCCGGTCAGCTCCTCCGGGCGGCGCTCCCCGGCCTGGTGGTGGGCGGCGGCGTCGCCGCGGTGCTCCGGAGGCCCTGCCTCACCCTCGCCGCCACGGCGCTGGGCGCCGCCCTGTCCGCGGTGGGCGCCACCTCGATCCTCCTTCGCACCCCCGCCGCCGGACCGGTCCTCGCCTATCCGATCGTCCTCCTGGTGGCCGCCGGGCTCCTTTTCATCTGCGCCGCCGCCTACCAGCTGACCCGGCCCGAGGCGAAGGGTGGGGCGCTGCCGGCGTTCAAGAGGCGCGCGGAGTGATCCCGGGGCTGGCCAGCCTGGCCGCCGCCGCCGTCCTCGCCGCCGCCGCCGTACCGGCGGGCGGGGAACTGGTCGACGTGCAGGCGCTGGTCCCCGACCTGGTGCTCGACCTCCGGTACGCCACCGACGACAACTTCCTCGGCCGTGCGGTCTATCCGCCGTCGGCCCGGTGCTACCTGCGGCGGGACGCGGCGGAGCGGCTGGCGAAGGTGGCCGATCGCCTGCGCCGGGAAGACGGCACCCGCCTCTACGCCTTCGACTGCTACCGGCCGCTCGCGGTGCAGCGGGAGATGTGGAAGATCTTCCCGAAGAAGGGCTACGTCGCCGATCCGGCGGGCGGGAGCATCCACAACCGCGGCGGCGCCATCGACCTCACCCTGGCCGATCGGGAGGGCCGGCCCTTGCCGATGCCCTCGGCGTTCGACGAGTTCACCCGACGCTCGTGGCACTCGTACACCGGCGGCACCCTGGCCGAGCTCCGGAACCGCGCCCGCCTCAAGACGGCGATGGAGGCCGCGGGCTTTCGGCCGATCCGGATGGAGTGGTGGCACTACGAGGCCCCGGGCGCCCGGACCTGGAAGCTCCTCGACGACTCCTTCGACGCCCTCGCGGGGCGCGGGCCGGAGCAGCCGGCCCGGCCGTAGCGCGACGCCCGGCGAGGCCGGCTACCCTCCGGTTCCGCCGCCGGAAGGCGGGCCCTTGCCGCCGCCCGGTCCGCCGGGAGGCGGGCCCTTACC
This sequence comes from Pseudomonadota bacterium, assembly GCA_023436385.1. Taxonomy (GTDB): domain Bacteria; phylum Myxococcota; class Myxococcia; order Myxococcales; family Vulgatibacteraceae; genus JAEZJH01. The sequence goes on along the minus strand of JAEZJH010000545.1, from coordinate 7,191 downwards.
ACCGCCCGGTCCGCCGGGAGGAGGCCCCTTGCCGCCGGGGTGCATTGGGCAGGTGCCACCGTCCTTCATCATCGGGCAGCCCTCGTTCAGCCGCTTGGAGACGGTCTGCGCCAGCTGCCGGGCCTTCTCCACGTCGGCCGGCGAGCCGCCCTTGGCCTGGAAGCGGATCAGCGCCCCGGTGGCCGTGTTCTCGACGGTGATGTTGGCGGCGTCCTTCGCCCCCGCCATCGGACACGCCTTGCCGCCAGGATGACCGGGGCAGGTGCCGTCGGGACCATGGGGACAAGCCGCCGGGCCGCCCGGGGGCGGGCCGCCGCCGGGGGGCGGCTTCCCGCCGGCCTGGGCTCCGGCGGGGACGGCGAACAGGCCGAGCGCCGCCGCCGCGAGGACCGAAACAAGCCTTCTCATCGCCTCTCCTCTCGGGACGAGTTCTCCTCCGTTCCGAGGTTGGGATCGGCGTGACGGTCGCGCAGCGGCGCCGCGCCCGGGAACCGAGCGGTCCCCGGGCGACGGCCCGCTCGGGCCGCTACATGGGGCCACCCCCGCCGTCCTGGCGCTTCTCGCACTTCTCGCACTTCTCGCCCTGGAAGAGCGTGTCTTCGTTTTCGACACACTCGCCGCCGGCCTTGTACGAGACCTTGACCTGCGACCGCTTGTTCTCCTCGAAGATCACGCAGACCTTGGCCTCCTCGTCCGGCCCGGGGACGACGAACCAGAAGTCCCGCTCGATGTCTCCGCAGGGACCGCCGTTGTCGTGCAGCCGGTCGGTGACGTCCACGCGCCCGAACTGATCGGTCTCGAGGGTCACCCGGAAGTCGCCGGCGTCGCACTTCAGGTTCAAGAAGACGTGGGTGATGTTCTGGTTGTCCTCGATTCGGGTGCACTCCTTCGCTTCCCGGCACTCGTTCTTGCCGCCGTCGCCATCCTTGCCGTCGTTCCGATGTAAGACCTCGCCGGGCGGGCCGCCGATCCCGCCGGCCGGCGGCTTCAGCTCGAGCTCGAGCTGGCCGCTCGGAGCGCCGGAGTCGTCCCCGTCGTCCGGTCGAGCCGGTTCGCCGCCGTCCCGATCGGGCAAGTCCGACCCGCCACAGGCCGCCAAAAGAAACACGAGACCGAGCGCGGTCCCGAGAAACGCCGTCCGCATCGCCCTACCCTCCGCCCTAGCGCCTCTCCCCTCCGGCGGGCCGGCGCGCTCCCGCCCCACGGAATCGCCAGCTCGCTCGTCCGGGGGAGTTGCCCGCGGTCGAGCGGTCCGGCTACCCGCCGTTCGAGAATGGGAGGCGTGCAGGCGAGCGACAACCGCCCCGGTCGCACTCCGGGGCGACCGGCGCGGACGGCGGAGGGCGGTGGGCTGGCGGCTCCCCGGGCCCGGCCCCGGTGACGGGGCCGGCCGAGGAGAAGGAGAGACTGGGCAGGCTACGGCCTGGCGACGGCCCCGCGGGTCGTTCGACCGCGGTCAGTAATCCGCGCCGGTCCGGTGCGGCACGTCGGCGGACACCGGAACCCGGTGCGGCGCCTTCAACCCGGGGACCGGGCCGACGCTGGCGTCGAGCACCGCCGCGAGGTGGCGGAGATCGAGCGGCTTCGGGAGGACGCGCTCCGCCGGGATCCCGTAGAACGCCGCGACCTCGAGGGCGCGCTCCCAGCCGGAGACGGCGACCACGGGGATCGAGGCGAGCGCCGGCGTCCGGGCGAGCTCCTCGAAGAGATGCGCGACGGGTGGGCCCTCGAAGAGCGCCAGCTCGGTGACGATCACGTCGGGGGCCGGAAGGACGCGGAGCGCCTGGAGCGCGTCGCCCAGCTGCGGCGCGACGTGCACCTCCCAGCGATCGGCCGGCAGGGCCATGCGGATCGCGACGGCGAGGTTCCGGTCGTCTTCGACGAGCAGCATGCGGTACGGCGTTCCCATCCTCTCCCCCTTTCGGAACGGATCGACCTCCGGTTCCCCCACCGGTGGCGCTCCGCTGTCTCGTCCTCCCGATCTTGGGGGACGGCGGGACCGGCGCAACTGCGCGAGCGATCGCCGATGTCGTTCGCCAACTCACGCGCCGCGTCGTGTCCGCCTTTCGGACGATGCGCGCTGGCGGCGGGAGTTCCGCCGCCCGCCCGGCAACGTGAGGCCGCGGACGCTTCGCGGCGGCGGCGCCCGGGTGTGCCCATGCATCCCGATCGGCTCCCGGCTATGGATTGGCCCCCACACGAAGGAAACCCGGGGCGGTGGCCCCGGGGAACGGGAGACGGAGATGAAGCTCGCGACCCTGCGGGACGGGAGCCGGGACGGCCGGCTCGTGGTCGTGCGCCGGGACGGCGCCGCGTTCGTTCCGGCCGGTGTCCACGCGCCGACGCTGCAGGCCGCGCTCGATCGTTGGGACGAGGTCGAGCCCGCGCTCCGCGACCTCGCCGCGCGCCTCGACGCGGGGAAGCTCGAGGGTGAGCCGCTCGAGCCGGCGCGGCTCCACGCGCCGCTGCCCCGGGCCTACGAATGGGTGGACGGCTCCGCCTACCTGAACCACGTGATCCTGGTGCGGAAGGCCCGGGGCGCCGAGCCGCCGCCGACCCTCCGCACCGATCCGCTGGTCTACCAGGGCGGCTCCGGCGTGCTCCTCGGCCCCACCGACGACCTGGTCCTGCCCGATTCGGCCTGGGGTCTCGACTTCGAGGCCGAGGTGGCGGTGATCCTGGGCGACGTGCCCCGGGGCACGAAGCGGGAGGAGGCGGCGAAGCACGTCCGCCTGGTGCTCCTCGCCAACGACGTCAGCCTGCGGAACCTCATCCCCCCGGAGCTGGCCAAGGGGTTCGGGTTCTTCCAGTCGAAGCCGGCCACTGCCTTCTCGCCCTTCGCCCTGACGCCCGACGAGCTGGGCGACGCCTGGCGCGACGGCCGCGTCCACCTCCGGCTCACCACCCGGCTGAACGGCGAGCTGGTCGGCGACACCGAGGCCGGGCCGGAGATGCACTTCTCCTTCTTCGACCTGGTCGAGCACGTGGCCAAGACCCGGGCCTTCACCGCCGGGACGATCCTGGGGAGCGGCACCGTCTCCAACGAGGACCGGGCCCGGGGGATCTCCTGTCTCGCCGAGCGGCGGATGATCGAGACCATCGAGGAGGGCGCGCCGCGGACGCCCTTCCTGACCTACGGGGATCGGGTGGAGATCCGCATGGCCGATCGCGCCGGCCGCGATCTCTTCGGCGCCATCGCGCAGCGGGTGGTGCGGCCGTGACCGCGATCAAGCTCTACGGTTACTGGCGCAGCTCGAGCACCTGGCGGGTGCGGATCGGCCTCGCCTACAAGCGGGTTCCCCACGAGACGGTGCCGGTCGACCTGCTCGCCGGCGAGCAGCACGCCGAGGCCTACGCGGCGGTGAACCCGCTGGGGATGGTCCCGGCCCTGGAGGTGACGGAGGGAGGCCGGACGGTGCGGCTGGCCCAGTCCCTGGCGATCCTCGAGTGGCTCGAGGAGCGCTTCCCGGCGCCGCCGCTCCTTCCCCGGGAGCCCTTCGCCCGGGCCAAGGCGCGGCAGCTGGCGGAGCTGGTCAACTCCTCGATCCAGCCGCTCCACAACCAGCTGGTCCTGCAGAAGGTGGAGGCCGCCGGGATCGCCCGGAACGACTGGGGCGACTTCTGGGTGAAGCGGGGGCTCGCCGCCCTGGAGCGGGAGGCGGCCGGGTCGGCGGGACGCTTCCTGGTCGGCGACGAGCCGTCGCTCGCCGACGTGTGTCTGGTGCCGCAGCTCTACGCCGCCCGGCGGTTCGGGGTGGACGTCGCGGCCTATCCCACGCTGGCGCGGGTCGAGGCGGCCTGCGTCGACCTCCCGGCGTTCCGGGAGAGCCATCCGAACACACAGCCGGACGCACGACCGGCCTGAACCGCAGTGCATGGGGGAAGGAAATGGGCAAGTTGGAGTCCCTGGGGATCAAGCGGCTCGAATCGGTCACCTACTACGTGAAGGACCTCGAGCGGAGCCGCCGCTTCTACGCGGACAAGCTCGACTTTGCGGAGATCGGCGTCGGCTCGCTCGAGCACGAGAAGCGGACCGGCACCAAGACCGCGGTGTTCATGGCGGGCGACAACGTCTTCGAGTGCGTCGCCTCCGTCCGCGGCGACGACGCCGCCGCCAAGTGGCTGAAGAAGCACCCGGCCGGCGTCGGTGTCTTGAATTTCGAGGTGAAGGACGTGGAGCGCGCCTTCGCCCTCCTCGAGAAGCGGGGCGGGACGCCGGTCGGCGACATCCAGCGCCACGTCGACGGCCACGGCGGACGGCTGGCCAGCTTCGCCATCGCCACGCCCTTCGGGGACACGCTGTTCCGGTTCCTGCAGCGGGACGGCTACCGGGACCTCTTCCCCGGCTTCGCCGCCCACGCGACGCCCAAGGGCGGCCGGAACCGCTTCGGCTTCACCGGCTTCGACCACGTCACCTCGAACTTCCCCACCCTCTCGCCGGCGCTCCTCTGGATGGAGCACGTGCTCGGCCTCGAGCGGTTCTGGAACGTGGAGTTCCACACCAACGACGTCGCCGGCCCGCAGGACCACGGCTCCGGACTCCGCTCGGTGGTGATGTGGGATCCGGAGAGCGGGGTGCGGTTCGCCAACAACGAGCCCTGGCGGCCGTTCTTCGAGGCCTCGCAGATCCACCTCTTCACCGAGGATCACCGGGGGCCCGGCGTGCAGCACGTGGCCCTGACCACGCCGGACATCATCTCCTGCGTGAAGGAGCTGCGGGCCCGGGGCGTGGAATTCATGCCCACCCCCGGCACCTACTACGACGCCCTCCCCGCCCACCTCGAGCGGCTCGGGGTCGGGGCGATCGACGAGGACCTGGCGGTGCTCCGCGACCTGGAGATCCTCGTCGACGGCGACAAGCGCCACAGCTACCTCTTGCAGATCTTCGTGAAGGACGCGGCCACGCTCTACCGCGACCCGGAGGCCGGGCCGTTCTTCTTCGAGATCATCCAGCGGAAGGGCGACCAGGGGTTCGGCGCCGGCAACTTCCGGGCCCTCTTCGAGAGCATCGAGCGCCAGCACAAGCTGGAGGGGCGGATCGAATGATCGACCGCCTCGCCGCCGGCCGGATCCCGCGGAAACACCACCTCGTCTTCCGGGACGAGGAGGGGCGGCTCCTCCACGAGGAGTGCCTGACCCGCCAGGGCTTCGACGGGCCGTACACCATTCTCTACCGGCGAAACCGTCCCCACGAGCAGCGGGCCGCGGAGGTCGCCCACGGCTTCCGGCCGGCGGTGGCGGCAGAGCCCCGGCCCCTGCGCAAGCGGCACTACCGCACCGGCGCGGTGAAGGCCGGCGGCGCGCCGGTGGACGCCCGGGTCCCGCTCCTCTTCAACGAGGACGTGGTCCTCTCCGTGCTCCGTCCGACCGCCGAGGATCCGGTCTACTTCGCCAACGGGGACGGCGACGACCTCTTCTTCGTCCTCGAGGGCGGGGGCGTCCTCCGCACGCCGCTGGGCGACGTCCGCTTCGCCCGCGAGGATTACGTCTTCGCGCCCCGGGGCCTCCCCTATCGGCTGATCCCCGACCCCGGACCGCAGCACTGGCTGGCGGTCGAGTGCCGGGGCGGGATGCACCTGCCGAAGCAGTTCCGGAACGAGGCGGGCCAGCTCCGCATGGACGCGCCCTACTCCCACCGCGACTTCCAGCGGCCGGAGTTCCGCGGCCCCGTCGACGAGGGGATCCGGGAGCTGGTGGTGAAGCGGGGCGAGGCCTTCCACGGGTTCGCCCTGACCGCCTCGCCGCTCGACGTGGCGGGCTGGGACGGCACGGTTTATCCGTGGTCCTTCCCGATCCGGAGCTTCCAGCCCCGGGTCTCGTCGGTGCACCTGCCGCCGACCTGGCACGGGACCTTCGCCGCCCGCGGCGCGCTGATCTGCTCGTTCGTGCCGCGGCCGGTGGACTTCCACCCGGAGGCGATCCCCTGCCCGTACCCGCACTCGTCGGTCGACTGCGACGAGTTCCTCTTCTACGCCAGCGGGAACTTCACCTCGCGGAAGGGCGTCGGGCCGGGCAGCATCTCCTTCCATCCGGCGGGGATTCCCCACGGTCCGCACCCGGGCGCCTACGAGGCGAGCATCGGGACCAAGGCCACGGAGGAACTGGCGGTGATGATCGACACCTTCCAGCCGCTCCGGGCCACCCGGGACGCCCTGGGGATCGAGGATCCGGACTACATGGAGAGCTTCCTCCCGTAATCCGCGCCACCGCGGGCGAATCCCCCGGCGGCCCGGCCCCCCGGGCCGTCGTCAGGGCAGCGCCTCGAGCCGCACCCGCGACCGGGTGAAGCGCTTCAGCGGGTAGAAGCACTCGGTGGGGATGAAGGTGGCGTCGAAGGCGCAGCCGACCATCGGCAGCGGGGGGACGATCCAGAGGAGCGACTCGAAGGCCCAGATCGTCGCCGCCTGGTCGGGCGGGCGCGGCCCGAGGCTCGGCAGGGCGCGGGCCGCCTCGAGGGCCAGGCGATCGTGGGCGGGCAGGCCGCTCGAGCGCTCGAGCGAGACCTGTTCCACGGTGCCGTCGGCGGCGAAGCCGATGCGGATCCAGGTGACCAGCCGCATCGCGTCCTCGCCCGGCTCGGTCCGCCGGACCTGGGCCCGCTGGAAGCGGAGCCGATCTTCGTCGACGCCGGGGATCGCCGCGGCGTGGGGCGCGTAGAGCTCCGGGCGCTCCGGGTTGCCGGTCTCGCCGAACTGCTTCGCCTGGGCCAGGTAGGCCCGGGCCGCCTCCCGGTTCTGGGGACCGAAGCCCCCGTCCGCCCGATCCTCGAGCACCTCCGCCGGGACCACGAAATCGCGCGAGAGCCGCTCCTTCACCGCGATCCAGTAGGGGTCGGCCGACTCCCGGGCCCGGCGGAAGGGCGCGTCGGCGGTGAGGATCCCCTGGACCTTCCGGGAGAGCGCGTCCGCCGGGTCCACTGCCGGCGGGGGAGGTAGCGCGGGCCCGGTACCGCCCTCCCCGGCGCTGCCCTCCCCGTCGCCGCCCTCTCCGGCCCCGGCCGAGGGCCAGCGGAGCTCGAGGTCCGGCGGGCGCTCCGCGAGCACCGTGTCGCGCCCGGCGGCGGGGGCCGTCCCCGGCCCGGCGGCAGCCGGATCGAGGGAGGACGCGGGCCCCGGAAGTGGTTCGCGCCGATCGCCGGAGGCGACCGTGGCCGCCGCCTCCGGGAGCGCGTCGTGAGCGGCCCGTTTCGGC
>JAEZJH010000515.1 GCA_023436385.1 Pseudomonadota bacterium | reverse complement strand
CCTCGAGCGCGTCGAGGCGGCCGGGCTCCTCTGCCGGGCCGGCGGGCCGCTCTGGTCAATGCTCCACGCGGTCCGCACCTCGGACCTGCCCGATCGGCTGGTGGAGGAGGGTCTCCTCGAGGAGGTCCGGATCGAGGGCTCGCCCCGGCGGTACCTGGCGCCGGCGGGGTTCCGGGAGCGCCGCTTCCCGAGGCCCGACGATCGGCTACGGCTGCTCGGGCCGCTCGACCCGCTTCTCTGGGATCGGAAGCTGGTCGGCGAGGCCTTCGGTTTCGACTACGTCTGGGAGGTCTACAAGCCCGCCGCGCAGCGCCGGTGGGGCTGGTACGTCCTGCCGCTCCTCCACCGCGGCCGGCTGGTGGGCCGGCTCGAGGGCCGGATCGCCGGCGACACCCTGCGGATCGATCGCCTCTGGCGGGAGGAGGGCGCCCGGCTCGACGCCGACGCGCTCGACGAGGCCCTGGCGCGGCACGCCCGGGCCTGCGGGGTGCAGAACGTCGTCCGACCGCGGCTCGAGGGGCCGGGCGGCACGCCGACGTAGGTTCGCCGCGCGCCCGCCGGCTCCCCTCGACGGGCCTCGGGGAGCGATCCGTTCCACACCAGGCCGGGCTGTCGGCCCGGGTCTCCGGCCGGAGCGGCAGGCTCCGGCGCGGCGGTCACCCCGTCAGCGGCAGCTCCCGGTCGTGGGGCCGGTGGGGTCGTTCGCGATCGCGGAAGCGTGCTGCGGCGTCGAGGGGCCGGGCACGAAGCCGTCGGGGAAGGGCTCGTTGTCGCCGCCATTGTTGTAGGCGTCGAGCTGTCCCTGGAGACGCTTCATGTTCTCGCAGTCGTCGCCCCCGAGGGCCGTGCGGGCGTCCTGCACCAGCGAGGGCGGGGAGGTGGGGGTGCCGAAGTTCCGCTGGTTGCATACCGCCACCAGCGTATGCCGGGCGAGGTTGAACCAAGTCTGGTCGAAGGCACTCCGCTTGTCGCCGTTGTCGTACTTCGCCGGCGAGCCCCAGAGCAGGCCGAGGGCCTTCTCGAGGGAGTCCACCGAGAGGGCGCCCAGCGCGATCGAGCCGTCGGCAAGACAGGCCTCGAGGGTCTGCTCGTGGGTCTTGTAGAAGCCCGGGGTACGGGTGGCCGTGCCCTCCCGGCCGCAGATCACCACGGCGCTGCAGGTCCGCTCCTGCCACTCGTTCTTGTAGTCGAACCCGACGATGAACGTGTTTTCGATCGTGCGGTCGGCGGCCCCGTCCAGGGCGGCGAGGTCGAGACATGCGTATTCGTCCTCGACGTAGACGTCGAAGGGAGCCAGGTCGACGTAACCGCCCGGGGGCACCTCGTACCAGCCCTTGTACTCGTATTCCCAGCCCAGCTCCTCCAAGAGCGGGTCCGACGCCATCTTGATCTTCGAGATCGAATCGGTGAGCAGGTTGTTCACCCGCACCTGGTAGGTGAGCTTGGCCGGGTAGGTCTTCACCTCGTAATACTCGACCCCGTTGACCGTCTTCTCGCACTCGAGAAGATGGGCCCGGGCCGTCCCGGCCAGGGCCAGGGTGGTCACGAACGCCGCCATTCGCTTCATCGTTCCCTCCGTGAGGTCGCCGGTCGAATCGGACCCGGATTTGGCTCGAAGCGGGCCCGGAGGGCGGGGGCTTCACATGCCGTGCCACCGGCCGGGCGCTCGTCCGCCCGGCCGCCCGCCAGCACGGTGGGAAATCCCTGTTCCAGGGCGAGAAGCGAGCGGGAACGTCGTACCCCCTGACCGCTCCGCGGACGGGCGCCGCGGGGGATCGCGCCATCGTCCGCCCCGACGTTCCGCGACCGCGCGCCGGGCGCTCGTGGTGTCAAGCACGACGTGGTGCGTCGTCGGCGATGTGTCATCGGGCCGCGGTCGCCGCGATGCGTCGCGGAGCTCCCGTTCGCCCGATCGGATGTGATGCTTGATCGCCGCCTCCGGGCTGGCTAGATCCGGGCCGCATCGATCGACCCGGCCACCCGGTGCTCGGTCGAGCGCGCCGGGGGGAAGGCGACATGAGCGAGCTGTTCATCGAGGCGACGCCGTTTTCGGACGGCGCGGGGATGCTCTTCCGGCTCGAGGGCGTCCTCGACCGCGAGGGGTCGAGCGTGCTCCGGGACCAGGTGCTGGCCGCGCCGTCGCCGGTCTCGATCGACTTCGCGCAGCTCCGCTCGCTCCCCGACTCCGCCCTGGGGATCCTGGCCAGCGGCCTCGCCGCGAAGCCGGACGTGAAGCTGGTGGGCCTGCCCCGGCACGCGGAGCGGATCCTCCGGGCCTTCGGCGTCTCCCGGGTGGCCTAGTTCCGCCTGGGCGCGCCGGCTGCGCTTCCGCTCAACCGCCCATCGTCTCCGTCAGCCAGGCGGCGAAGGCGTCGCCGGAGGCGAGCGGGACGAGGCGGCGGAGGATGGCGCGGCGGGTCAGCTCCCGGGCGGGACCTCGCAGCTCCAAGGACTCCAGGGCTTCGCCCAGCGACTGGTCGCCCTCGCGGGAGAGGACCAGGGCGATGGTGCTCTCCAGGCGGTCGGGCAGATCGTCCCGGGAGGCCCAGGCCTGGAGCGCCCGGCGGACGGAGGCGGCGACCAGCTGCGGATCGGCGCGGCGCAGCTCGGCCGACACCTGCGGACCCCGGAGCGCGAGGAGGCTGTCGAGGAGCGCGCGCCGGAGCGCCGCCTGCTCCGGGCTGGTGCCCGGCCGCGTCAGCCGCTCGATCAGCTGCGAGACCACGCCCTGGAGCGCGGTGTCGGCGAACTCCACCGCCCGCTTCTCCGCCTGCCGCTCGAACTCGTCGGAGATCGCCGTGGCCATCGCGCCCAGGGCTCCGGCCCGGGCCTTGGCCTGCTCCTTCACGAAGCTCCCCAGGCCACCCAGGCCCTTGGCCAGCTTCGACTCCGTCACCGGCGAGCCGAGCTTCTTGGCGAAGGCGACCAGCGCGTTGACCAGGAGATCGCGGATCAGCGCCCGCACCGGCTCCCGGTCGAGCACGGAGCGGAGCAGGTTTCCCTCCGGCCGGTACGGGCGATCGGAGAGGCCGCGGATCCCCTCCACCAGCTCCGGCGGCAGCAGCTCCTCCAGGCTCCGGTCGGTGCGCTCGAGGTGGATCAGGCCGTCCTCCACGGCGAGCAGGAGCCGGGCCTCGGCGGCGCCGGAGGCGAGCCAGGCCCGGAGCCCGTCGCGGATCACCTCCGCGATCCACCGGGGCTCGAGGACCTCGCGGATCGGCCGGGCGAGGAGGTCGTCGACGATCAGATCGGCCAGGCGATCGAGCGGCCCGCCGGGCGAGCCGTCGCGAAGACGTTCGAGGAGCTGTGCCGCATCCATGTCCCTGGCCTCCACGCGGCGCCTCCCGCCGCCCCTCCGCCGGGCCGCTCCTGCCCCGGACCGTGCGGCCGCTGGCGCCGATCCGATGATCGGGGCTCCGGCGCTCCCTGTCCATGCGCGCGTGTGGCACGCCCGGAGCCGCGCTTCCGGGCCCGGTTCCGCAACGGCACGGGCCCGGCGCCCCGCCCGGAAAGGCGGCCGGGCCCTTGCTTCGTGGCTCGGCCCGGCTACTCTCGCTCGTTCGGCCGGGTGCCGGCCGGAAGGGGAAGGGGACGCATGGCGGTGCGCGCGATCGGGATCGACATCGGGGCCGAGACCTTGAAGGTGGTCGAGCTCCACCGCGAGGGCGGGAAGGCGGCGTGGACACGGCGGGCGGTGGTGGAGCACGGCGGCGATCCGGGGCCGCACCTCCGGGAGCTCCTGGGCGCGTGGGGCTGGGAGGAGGTCGACGGCGCCGCCGCCACGGGCCGCATCGGCCGGCAGGTCAACCTCCCGCAGGTGCCGGTGAAGGGCGCCCAGGCGGCGGGCTTCCGCTTCCTCCACGGCGACGCGCCGGCGACGGTGGTCTCGATCGGCAGCCACGGCTTCTCCGTCCTCGAGCTCAGGGAGTCGGGCCGGGAGGTGTTCCGGGAGAACTCCCGCTGCTCCCAGGGGACCGGCAACTTCCTCCGGCAGCTGGTCGAGCGCTTCGGGCTGGGGATCGAGGAGGCGTCGCAGCTGGCCGCCTCGGTGGAGGAGGCGGCGCCGCTCTCCGGCCGCTGCCCGGTGATCCTGAAGACCGACATGACCCACCTCGCCAACAAGGGCGAGAGCAAGGCGCGGATCCTCGCCGGCCTCTTCGACGCGGTGGCGGAGAACGTCTCCGTGCTGGTGAAGCCCCGGGTCTCGCCGCCGCGGGTGGCGCTCGCCGGCGGCGTCGGCCGCTCGCCCCGGGTGCGCGCCACCTTCCGCAGGTTCCTGGCGAAGCACGGGATGGAGCTGCTCGAGGCGGCGAGCGACGACGGGCTCTTCCTCGAGGCGCTGGGCTCCGCGCTCCACGCCCTGGAGAAGCCGGCGCCGGTGCCGCCCCTCGCGCGGCTGATCGAGCCGCCCGCCCACGTGAGCCTCGAGCAGGTTCCGGCGCTCCGGGCGTACCTGCCGAAGGTGAAGCGCCTGCCGCCCCGGCCCTTCGCCGCCCCCGGCGGCGAGCTGATCCTGGGTTTCGACATCGGCTCCACCGGCTCGAAGGCGGTGGCCCTCGATCTCGCCAGCGGCGAGCCGGCGTGGGAGGGGTACCTGCGCACCAACGGCGATCCGGTGGGCGCGGCCCGGGAGCTGCTCGCCCGGTTCGTCGCCGGCCCGGCCGCGGGCGGGAAGGTGCTCGCCTTCGGCGCCACCGGCTCCGGCCGCGAGATCGTCGGCTCGCTCCTCGCCGCCTGTTACGGCCCCGGCGCGGTCTACGTGCTCAACGAGATCGCCGCCCACGCCGAGGGCGCGCTCCACTACGACGGGCGCGTCGACACCATCTTCGAGATCGGCGGCCAGGACGCGAAGTACATCCGCCTCGCCGCCGGGCGCGTCGTCGACGCGGCGATGAACGAGGCCTGCTCCGCCGGCACCGGCTCCTTCATCGAGGAGCAGGGGAAGAAGTTCCCCGGGATCGTCGACGTGGCGCAGCTGGGCGAGGTGGGCCTCGCCGCCGACGCCGGCGTCTCCCTCGGGCAGCACTGCTCGGTGTTCATGGCCGAGGTGATCGACGAGGCGGTGGCCCAGGGGGTGCGACCGCCGCGGATCGTCGCCGGGATCTACGACTCGATCGTCCAGAACTACCTGAACCGCGTGAAGGGGAGCCGCTCCGTCGGCGAGGTGATCTTCTGCCAGGGGATGCCCTTCGCCGCCGACGCGCTGGCCGCGGCGGTGGTGCGGCAGACCGGGGCGGAGGTGATCGTCCCGCCCAACCCCGGCACCATCGGCGCGGTGGGGATCGCGCTCCTGGCCCGGAAGCACCTCGTGTCCGCCGGACGGGAGCCGCTCGATCCGGCCCGCTTCCTCGCCGCCCGGGTGGAGAAGAAGGACGGCTTCGTCTGCGGCGCCACCCGTGGCTGCGGCGGCTCCGGCAACAAGTGCAAGATCGATCGGATCACCTGTGTGGTGGAGAGCGAGCGCCTCCGGTTCACCTGGGGCGGGGCCTGCTCGCTCTGGGACCGGGGCACCGGCAAGCAGAAGCTCCCGGACCGGGCGCCGGATCCGTTCCGCGAACGGGAGGAGCTGGCCCGGGAGCTGGTGGAGTGGCTCCGGGAGCGGCGCGGCAAGCCCACGGTGGCGATGCTCGACGCCTTCCAGCTGAAGGGGCTCTTCGCCTTCTTCGCCACCTTCGTCCGGGAGCTGGGCTTCGACCTGGTGATCCCGGAGGAGGGCGGTCCCGCGGCGCTGAAGCGCGGGATCGAGGAGGCCAACGTCCCCTTCTGCGCGCCGATGCAGCAGTTCCACGGCCTGGTGAGCGAGCTGGCGGAGCAGGAGGCGGACCACCTCTTCCTGCCGATGCTGCGGTCCCTGCCGCGGACGAGCGGCGAGGCGCGGGCGGCGATCTGCCCGATCGTCCAGGCGAGCCCGGACGTGCTCCGCTGGGACCTGCCGGAGGCGGCCCGGGCGAAGGTGGCCTCGCCGCGGATCGACATCGGCGTCGACGGCCTCGACTCGCCCGAGCTGCGCGAGAGCTGCCGGCGGATCGCCGCCTCCCTGGGCGTTCCCGACGCGCCGATCGACGAGGCGCTGGCGATCGCCCGCATGGAGCAGGAGCGCTTCGACGCGAAGCTCCTCGAACTGGGGCGTCGGGCCCTCGCCTTCGCCGGCGAGCACGGACTGGTGCCGGTGGTGGTCCTGGGCCGGAGCTACACCATCTACAACACGGTCCTCAACTCGAACGTCCCGGCGATCCTCCGCGAGCAGGGGGCGATGGCGATCCCGGTCGACTGCTACCCGGTGACCGCCGCGGCGCCGGTGTTCGAGGACCTCTACTGGGGCTACGGGCAGCGGCTCCTCCGGGCTGCCTACCAGGTCCGCCGCACCCCGGGGACGTATGCGTTGTATTGCTCCAATTATTCCTGCGGGCCGGACAGCTTCAACCTCCACTTCTTCGCGCACCTGATGGAGGGGAAGCCCTTCGCGGTGATCGAGACCGACGGCCATTCCGGCGACGCCGGCACCAAGACGCGGGTGGAGGCGTTCCTCCACTGTGTCCGGGAGGACCTGGCCGGCGGGCCGCGCCAGGAGCCGCGGGAGGATCTGGCGGCGGCGCTGAAGGCCCGCGGGCTCGGGGAGGTCCGGGCGCGGGGCGAGACCCTGCTGATCCCGCCGATGGGCCCCGACGCGGAGGTCGCCGCCGCGGGGCTCCGGGCGGTGGGCTGGAAGGCCGAGGCCTTGCCGCCGTCGACCCGGGAGACCCTGCGCCGCGGCCGCCGGCACACCTCCGGCAAGGAGTGCGTGCCGATGACGCTGACGCTCGGCAGCCTCCTCGAGCGGCTCGATCGCGTGCACGGGGACGAGCGCTTCGCCTTCTTCATGCCGCGGACCTACGGGCCCTGCCGCTTCGGCGTCTACCACCTCCTCCACGGGATCGTCGCGGAGCGGCTGGGACACGGGGACCGGGTGCGGATCCTCTCCCCGGCGGATGCCAACTACTTCGAGGGGATGCCCGCCGGCTTCGCGGCGCTGATCTACGCGGGGTTCCTCGCCGGCGATCTCCTCCTCGACGGCCTCTACGACGTGCGGCCGGTGGAGACCCGGCCCGGCGCGGCGAAGGCGATCTACGACCGGGCCCGGGGCGAGCTCCTGGCGCTCCTCGAGGACGCCCGGCCCGAGGAGCTGACGCTGCCGAGGACCCTCGCGGAGGTGGCCACCGGCCGGCTGTTCGGGATCCGGGATCTCCTCTCCCGCGCCGCCCGCGAGCTCCGGGAGGTGAAGGGCCCGGAGGAGAAGCCGACCGTGCTGGTGGTCGGCGAGATCTACGTGCGTTGCGATCCCTTCGCCAACGACTTCGTGATCGATCGCCTGGAGGAGCGGGGGCTGAAGTGCCGCTTCGCGCCCTTCGGCGAGTGGCTCGAGTACACCAACCACGTGCACCTCCGGGACGACCCGGGGCAGACCCTGGGGGCCCACGTCTCCGCGGCGGTGCAGGCGGCGATCCGCGCCGGCGCCTACCGGGCGATCGCCGAGCCCCTCGCCTGGCCGGAGCGGACCAGCGTGCGGCAGACGCTGGAGGCGGCCGAGCCGTACCTGACCCCGCAGCTGCGGGGCGAGGCGGTGCTCACCGTGGGCGGGCCGGTCCACGAGTGGCGCGAGGGGCTGATCGACGCGGCGGTGAGCCTCGGACCCCTCGAGTGCATGCCGGCGAAGATCGCCGAGGCGCAGCTCTTCCATGTCGCCGAGCGGGAGGGGCTGCCCTCGCTCTGCCTTTCGCTCAACGGCGAGCCGGTCCCGGCGGCGACCCTCGATCACTTCGCCTTCGAGGTGAAACGGGGGTGGGAGAGGCGCCGTGGCCGCGGGCGCTCCCAGGCCGCATCCTGACCGACGAGGTGCGCCACATGAAAACGTGGACGATTCGCTTCCGGGGCAAGGACGAGAAGGAGACCCTGGCCAAGGCCGACCACTTCTATCTGGCCAACAAGGAGGAGATCGGCCTCACCCGCGCCGACTTCTTCGCCCGGCTCCTGGTCGCCGAGGACGGGACGGAGGCGGCCTTCGTCGCCGCGGACGAGCCGCTCTGGAATCGCCAGGCGACCTGCAGCTTCGGGGACCATCCCCTCGGGACCGAGCCGGGCCTCGACGACCACTCCGAACAGGACCTCCTGCAGGCCCTCCGCACCTCGGGAGAGGACGAGGAGCACGTCCCGGCGGGGTCGGGGGCGGTCGCCGCCGAGGAAGCGACCTGACCGACCGATCGGACGCTTGATGCCCCGCTTGCCGGGTGAGAGGCTACCGCGCCATGAGCCAGCTCACTTCCGCCCTGACCGATCTGAAGAACCGCTTCCTCGAACTCCACGGCACCAAGGAGGACCTCTTCTGGGTTTCGAAGATGGGCCTCACCGACGACCCCGGTCGCGCCGGCGAAGAGCTGGCCAAGGCCGAGGTGGCGGTGAACCGCTTCCTCCAGGATCCCGACCGCCTCGCCCAGCTGCGTAAGCTCGAGGCGAGCGGCGAGGGGACGCCGGAGGAGCGGCACGTGCTCGCCGGCTGGATCGCCACCTTCGCGGCCCACACCATCGAAAAGCCCGAGGCCCGGAAGCTCTCCGAGGAGATCGTCGCCGCCGAGCAGGCGCTGCAGACCAAGCGCCGCGGGATGAAGCTCGGCCTCGTCGATCCGCAGGGCGGCTTCGAGGCCGCCTCGTCGGTGAAGCTCGCCCTGGTGATGCGCACCGACCCCGACGGCGCCCGTCGCAAGGCGGCGTTCGACGGGCTCCGCTCGATCGAGGAGTTCGTCCTCGGGAACACCGACTTCCTCGAGATCGTCAAGATGCGGAACCGTCTGGGCCGCAGCCTGGGCTACGAGGACTTCTACGACTGGCGCGTCTCCGTCACGGAGAAGATGCGGAAGAAGGAGCTCTTCGCCATCCTCGACGACCTCGCCCGCCGCACCGCGCCCCGGATGCAGGCGGAGCTGGCCGCGTTCGAGAAGGCCAAGGGCCCGGGCTCCCTCGACCCGTGGAACTTCGTCTTCCTCCGCTCCGGCGAGCTGACCCGGGAGCTCGATCCCTACTTCGGCTTCGCCCCGGCGCTCGAGCGCTGGGGCCGGTCGTTCGCGGCGCTGGGCGTGAAGTACCGCGGCGCCACCCTCACCCTCGACCTCGTCGACCGGAAGGGGAAGTACGAGAACGGCTTCATGCACGGCCCCGGGCCGGGCTTCTTCGACGACGGGAACTGGCGGGCGGCGCGGATCAACTTCACCGCCAACGCCGTCCCCGGCCAGCCGGGCTCCGGCCTCCGGGCGGCGGAGACGCTGTTCCACGAGGGCGGCCACGCGGCCCACTTCTCGAACATCCTCTCCGACGCGCCCTGCTTCGCCCAGGAGTTCGCCCCCACCTCGATCGCCTACGCGGAGACGCAGTCGATGTTCATGGACTCGCTCCTCTCCGACGCCGACTGGCGGAGCCGCTACGCGGTCGACAAGGCCGGGAAGGCGATGCCCCTCGAGCTGATCGAGAAGGCGATCCGCGAGGAGCAGCCGTTCCGCGGCTTCGAGGTCCGGGCGCTGCTCACCATCCCCTTCGCGGAGCGGGCGCTCTACGAGATCCCCGACGCCGAGCTGACGCCGGAGCGGGTCCTCGCGGAGTTCCGCCGGGTGGAGCACGAACTCCAGGGGCTCTCCTCGGGCGTGCGGCCGGTGCTGGCGGTGCCGCACCTCCTCGCCGGCGAGTCGAGCGCCTACTACCACGCGTACGTCCTGGCGCGGATGGCGGTCTACCAGACCCGGGCCTTCTTCCTGGCGCGGGACGGCCACCTCGCCGACAACCCGCGGGTGGGTCCGGACGTGGCCAAGCACTACTGGGCGCCGGGGAACGCCAAGACCTTCCAGGAGACGCTGATCTCGCTCACCGGCCAGCCGCTCTCCGCCGACGCCCTGGTGGCGGCCTGCGACAAGACGGTGGACCAGGCCTGCGCCGAGGCCCGGGCGGCGATCCGCCGGTTCGAGCAGGTGCCGCGGTTCGAGGGGAAGGTGGACCTCGACGCGACGATCCGGGTGATCCACGGCCGGGAGGAGATCGCCTCCACGGAGAAGGGCGGCTTCGAGCAGGCGGCGAAG
>JAEZJH010000499.1 GCA_023436385.1 Pseudomonadota bacterium | reverse complement strand
CTCCCCGATCGCCTTCTCGAGCCCCTGGTCCGACGGCTCGTAGAAGACGCTGCCGACCAGCGCCTCCGGCAGGTAATCCTCCGGCGAGTGGTGCTCCGGGCGATCGTGCGGGTAGACGTACCCGGCGCCGTAGCCCTGGCCCTTCATCATCTTCGTCGGCGCGTTCCGGAGCTTCATCGGGACCGGCAGGGGACCCCGCTCCGCCGCCGCCTTCGCCGCCTGGTAGGCGGTGAGGGCGGAGTTCGACTTGGGCGCCGCCGCCAGGTAGCAGACCGCCATCGAGATCGGCAGGTAGCCCTCCGGCCAGCCCACCATCTCGAAGGCCTGCAGGCAGTCGACGGCGATCGAGAGCGCCCGGGGATCGGCGAGCCCCACGTCCTCCGCGGCGAAGATCACCAGGCGGCGGATCACGAACCGCGGGTCCTCGCCCGCCTCGAGGAGCCGGGCCGCGTAGTAGAGCGCGGCGTCGGCGTCCGAGCCCCGGAGCGACTTGATCAGCGCCGAGGCCAGGTCGAAGTGGGCCTCGCCCTCCCGGTCGTGGAGGAGCGCCTTTCGGGCCAGCGCCTCCTCCGCGTCGGCGAGGTGGATCGCCCGATCCCGGGTGGCCGCCGCGGCCGCCGCTACCTCGAGGGCGGAGAGCGCGCGCCGCGCGTCGCCGAACGAGGCCCGGGCGAGGTGCTCGAGGGCGTCGGGATCGATGGTGAGCCGGAGGATCCCCAGGCCCCGCTCCTCGTCGGCGAGGGCCCTGCGGAGGAGCTTCTCCACCTCCTCGTCGCCCAGCGCCCGGAGCACGTAGACCCGGGACCGGGAGAGGAGCGCGGAGTTGAGGGCGAAGGAGGGGTTCTCGGTGGTGGCGCCGATCAGCGTCACCGTGCCCCGCTCGACGTGCGGCAGGAAGGCGTCCTGCTGCGCCCGGTTGAAGCGGTGGATCTCGTCGACGAAGAGGAGCGTGCCGCCCTCGCCGCGGGCGAGCCGCCGGTCGGCGTCGGCGAGGATCGCCCGCACCTCGGCGACGCCGCCCAGCACCGCGGAGAAGGGGACGAACGCTCGCTGCGTGCGCTCCGCGATCACCCGGGCGAGCGTGGTCTTGCCGCTGCCCGGCGGCCCCCAGAGGATCATCGAGGGGACCCGGTCGCCCTCGATCGCCCGGCGGAGGAGCTTGCCGGGGCCGACCAGGTGGTCCTGCCCCACCACCTCGTCGAGGGTCCGCGGCCGGAGCCGCTCGGCGAGCGGGGCGTGGGCTTCGGCGTCGCCGGGGGGCTCGGGTCGGGGCCGGCGGCCCTTGGGGGAGAAGAGATCGGGCTGATCGTCGTCGGTCATGGCGTTTCCGGGGGCCGAAGCGTATACCGCACGCGTGTTACGATGTACCACCATGGCACGGAGCCCGATCCAGCGCGTCGGCATCGTCCCCCGCAAGAACCACCCGGCGGCCGTCGACGTCACCCGCCAGGTCGCCGCCTGGCTCGTCGCCCACGGCCGAAAGGTGGTGGTCGAGGACTCGATCGAGGGCAGCTTCGCCGGGCCCCTGGTTCCGGGCGAGGACCTCGCCGCCTTCGCGCAGCTGGTGGTGGTCCTGGGCGGCGACGGCACGCTGATCCACGCCGCCCGGGTGATCGGCCGGCGGCCGGTCCCGATCTTCGGCGTCAACCTGGGGTCGCTGGGCTTCATGACCGACTTCCCGGTGGACGAACTCTTCGACAACCTCGCGGAGGTGATCGAGGGCCGGTTCCTCGTCGACGAGCGGATGAAACTCGAGGTCCGGCTGCGCCGCGGCGAGGCCGAGCCCCTCCTCGACGACCAGGTCTTGAACGACGTGGTGATCTCCAAGGGCGCCCTCGCCCGGATCGCCGATCTCGAGGCCCGGATCGACGGGAAGGCGGTGACGCTCTACAAGGCCGACGGGGTGATCGTCTCGACGCCCACCGGCTCCACCGCCTACTCGCTGGCGGCGAGCGGGCCGATCGTCTTCCCCTCCCTCGAGGCGATCGTGCTCACCCCGATCTGCCCGCACACCTTGGCCCAGCGTCCGGTGGTGCTGCCGCCGGAGGGAACCGTCGAGATCCAGCTCACCAGCGACAACGGCGAGGTGTTCCTCACGCTCGACGGCCAGGCCGGGTTGCCGATGAAGCGGGGCGATCGGGTGGAGATCCGCCGCTCCCGGACCCCGGCGCTCCTGGTCCAGAACCCCGCCCGCGACTACTTCTCGATCCTCCGGCAGAAGCTCGGCTGGGGGAGCCGGTAGGCAGAACCTCGCGAAAGCCCTGCGCTTTCTGGTGACGCCGGCGGTTTCCCACCGGCCGGAAAATCGCCGATGTCGGACCCCTCTGCTACGGTGCGCATCATCCGTTCAGGAGAACGGAAGAGCAGGGAGGGTTCGGCATGCTGGCGGCGGTACGCATCGAGAACCTGGCGATCGTCGATTCGCTGGAGGTCCGGTTCGAGCGGGGCCTGAACGTCCTCGCCGGCGAGACCGGGGCGGGGAAGTCGATCCTGGTGGACGCCCTGGCGCTCCTCCTCGGCGGGAGGGCGGATCCGGCCTCCGTCCGCACCGGCTGCGAGGAGGCCGCGGTGGAGGGGATCTTCCAGGGTCCCGGGATCGCGGCGCGGCTCGAGGGCCTGGGCCTCCCGACCCAGGGCGACGAGCTCTTGATCCGCCGGACCATCGCCCGGGGTGGCCGGGGCCGGGTTCACGTCAACGGGGCCCTGGCCACGGTCTCCACCCTGCAGGCGCTCGCGCCTTCGCTGGCGGCGATCGTCAGCCAGCACGAGCACGTCTCCCTCCTGCGCCGGGAGAAGCACCGGGAGCTGCTCGACGCCTTCGCCGGCCTGGAGGGCGCGGTGGCCGCCTACCGGACCGTGTACGAGGCGCTGGCGGCTACGGTTTCGGAGCGGGAGCGCCTCCGGCTCGACGACGCCGAGCGCGCCCGGCGGCAGGACTACCTCGCCTTCCAGCTCCGGGAGTTCGACGAGGTCGATCCCGAGCCCGGGGAAGACGAGCGCCTCGCCGCGGAGCGGCGGGTCCTCGCCGGCTCGGAGAAGCTCCGGGCGATCGCCGCTGACGTCGAGGGATCGCTCTATTCGGGCGAGGGCGCGGTCGTCGAGTCGCTCGGCGTGGCACTGCGCCGGCTCGAGGAGGCGGCCGCCCTCGACGAGCGGCTCGCGCCGCTCCGGGCCCTGGTCGACGGCGCCCGGGCGGAGGTCGAGGAGGCCGGCCGCGGCCTGGGCC
>JAEZJH010000487.1 GCA_023436385.1 Pseudomonadota bacterium | reverse complement strand
GTGGGCGTCAGGCCGCCGGCGCGCCCGCTTCCTTGGTCCGACCTACCGGCCCCCGGGGATCGGCGCGAACGCTCGTTTCGCGTCGGCTCGCGGACCGCGCCGCAGGACTCGACGTGGCAGCGGCCCGCCCGCTCCGCCGCTCGGTCGGCCCGCCGGCGACCTTGCCCCACCTCCAGCCCGCGACTAGACTCCGGCGTTTCGCGACCGACCCGTCTCGGCGGTGTGGCGCGGACCGGGCCCAGCGGCGGAGGCGTCGACCAGGTGAAGCGAGACAAGGACCACATCGCGCTGTCCGACGAGCACAACGCCCGCGGGATCGATCTGGCCGACCATGGAATGCTGGACGAGGCGATCCGGGAGTTCCGGAAGGCGATCGAGCTCGATCCCGAGTCGGCCCACGCCCACGACAACCTGGCCACCGTCTTCGCGGAGAAGCGGCAGTTCCGGGAGGCGCTCGGGGAGTACCTGGCGGCACTCCGGCTCGAGCCGGATTCGCCCACCGCCCACTACAACCTCGCCTGCTTCCTCGCCACCCACGGCCCGGAGATGGCGATCGAGGAGTACCGGGAGACCCTCGAACTCGACCCGGAGTACCCCGACGCCCACCTCAACCTGGGCCTGACCCACGCCGACCTGGGCCAGGTTGAAGACGCGATGCGCGCCCTCCAGCAGGCGGTGGAGCTGAACCCGGCGGACCCCTTCCCGCGGCACGAGATCGCCGCCCTGCTGATGGAAGAGGGCGACTACCGCGGCGCCATCACCCAGCTGAAGGAGGTGGTCCGCCTCGATCCGAAGGCCTTCGAGGCCCACCTGGACCTGGGCATCTGCTACGCGCAGAAGGGTTTCTACGAGGAGGCGGAGCGGGCCTACGAACGGGCCCGGGCGCTCAACCCCGACGACCTCCTCCTCCACTACAACACCGCGGCGCTCTACGCGCTCTGGGGCCGAACCGAGGCGGCGCTCGAGTCCCTGGGGCAGGCCCTCCGGCTCGATCCGGCCCGGGTCCGCTCGTGGCTCTCCACCGACCCGATGTTCGAGTCGCTGAAGGGCCTCGCCGCCTACGAGGCGCTCGTCCACGGATAGCGAGCGGGCAGGTGCCCGGTCCGCTCCCGTCCCGCTTGTCGCCGCGCTCCCACGTGCCGACCATCGCCGGACGGATCGCGAGGAGCGGCCTTGGCCAGCGTGCGGATCGAGGGGGTCGAGAAGCGCTTCGTCCGTCGCGAGATCGGCGTGCAGGCACTTCAGGACGTCAACCTCGACATCGAGTCGGGGGAGTTCGTCTGCCTGCTCGGCCCGTCGGGCTGCGGGAAGACCACCCTCCTCAACATGATCGCCGGCCTCGAGAAGCCCGACCGCGGCCGAATCCTGGTGGGGGGCCGGGAGGTCCGGGGCCCCTCGCGGGATCGGGCGGTGATCTTCCAGGACGGGGGCCTGTTCCCCTGGCTCTCCTGCCGCCGGAACGTCGAGTTCGGGCTGAAGTTCGAACGCCTGAAGCGGAAGGAGCGGGAGCGCCGGGCCCAGGCGGCGCTCGAGCGGGTCGGCCTGGGCTGGTCGGCGGACCGTTTTCCCCACGAGCTGTCCGGCGGCCAGAAGCAGCGGGTGGCGATCGCCCGGGCCCTGGTCCTCGAGCCGGCGGTGCTCCTCTGCGACGAGCCCTTCTCGGCGCTGGACGCGATGACCCGCCGCCGCCTCGCCGCCGACGTCGCCGCGCTCTGGCAGGCGACGGGGATGACCATCGTCTGGGTCGAGCACAACACCTACCTGGCGCCGGTGCTGGCCGACCGGGTGATCGTCTTCGGCACCAACCCCGGCCGGCTCCTCGACGAGGTCCGGGTGTCGCTCCCCAGGCCCCGGCCCCAGGGCGATCCGGCGGTGCTCCGGGTGGGGGACTTCCTCACCGAGTGGCTCGAGGCCCTCGACGTGCTCTCCCGGGGGCAGCGGGTGTCGATGCCGCAGGTGCCGCAGGGCACCGAGGTCCGCCCCCTGCGGCTCGAGTGGACGCCCCCCCGGGCGCCGCCGCCGGGGCCCCGGCCCACGCTCCACTAGCCCCGGAAGGGGATCGGGCAGGGTTTTCCACAGGCCTGGAACCTGGGCCCCCTTCCGATTTTCCGCCCGCTTCGGGTAGGTTTCCCGACCATCGAGGGGTGCTGTCGTCCTGGCTTGCGGTGGGCCGATCGCGCGTGCTACATGCATGCGGTTGGCTGACCATACGTGCCATGACGATACGTTGGCCGGCCCGACGTCCGTGCGTCCGCCCGGGAGGACCGATGCGCATCAAGCGCCTCGATATTTGCGGTTTCAAGAGCTTCATGGACCGCACCGTCTTCGTCTTCGACGAAGGCGTGACCGGCGTGGTCGGCCCCAACGGCTGCGGCAAGTCGAACGTCGTCGACGCCATCCGCTGGGTGATGGGCGAGCAGTCGGCCAAGCACCTGCGCGGCCGGTCGATGGAGGACGTGATCTTCAACGGCTCCGAGCGGCACGCGCCGCTGGGGATGGCCGAGGTCTCGATCACCTTCCTCAACGACCGGAACGACGTGCCGGCGCAGTACCAGGGGCTCTCGGAGATCACCGTCACCCGCCGGCTCTTCCGGAACGGTGACAGCGAGTACCTGATCAACAAGGTCGCCTGCCGCCTCCTCGACATCGTCGAGCTGTTCCTCGGCACCGGCGTCGGCACCAAGGCGTACTCGATCATCGAGCAGGGCCGGATCGGCCTGATCGTCTCCGCCAAGCCCGAGGACCGGCGGCAGCTGATCGAGGAGGCCGCCGGGATCACCAAGTACAAGGCCCGGCGCAAGGCGGCCGAGCGGAAGATGGAGTTTACGGAGCAGAACCTGCTCCGGGTGGGCGACATCCTCGGCGAGCTGGGCAAGCGGCTCGAGGCCCTCGACCGGCAGGCCCGGAAGGCCGAGAAGTACAAGCGGCTGAAGGGCGAGATGCGGGAGATCGAGCTCCACCTCGCCTCCGCGAAGTGGCTCGAGCTGCAGGCGCTCCGGAAGGTCGCCTCCGCCCGCCGTGAGGAGCTGGCCCGGGAGGAGACGGCCCGGGGCGAGCGGGTCGAGGCGCTGGAGGCGGAGATCGCCGCGGCGCGGGAGGCGCTGGCGGTCCGGGCCCGGGAGCTCGAGGAGCGCACCGCCGCCGCCGCCGCGCTGGAGAAGGGCACCGCCCTCACCCAGACCAACCTCGAGTTCTACGACCGGGAGCGGGCGGGGGTGCTCGACCGCCAGGAGGAGCTCCGCGGGGAGATCGCTTCGATCGACGCGCGGCTGGCGGTCCTCGACGAGGAGACCGCCCGGGCCCGGGAGACGCTCGACTCGCTCTCCGGCGCCGGCGGTGAGGATCAGGCCCGGGGCACGGAGCTGGCCGCCACCCTCGAGGAGGCCCGGGAGGCGGAGAAGCTCGCCGCGGCCCGGCTCGAGGAGGAGCGGAGCGGGGCGATGGCGATCCTCTCCGAGGCGGCGGCGCGGAAGGGCGAGCTGATCACCATCGACCGCCGGCGGGGCGATCTGATCGACCGGCTGGCCCGGCTCCAGGGCGAGGTGGACGAGCTCGAGGACGAGTCCGGGCGCCTCGAGCGGGAGCGGGCGGCGCTGGCGGAGAAGGCCGGCGAGCGGCGGCAGCTGAAGCTCGAGCTCGAGTCCCGGCGGTCGGACGCGCTCTCCGCCCAGGATCGGGTGCGGCAGGAGCTGGCGGAGGCGGAGACGGAGCTGATCGGGCTCCGGGAGGAGCTGGCCGACAAGCGGTCCCGGCTCACCTCGCTCCTCGAGATCCAGCGGTCCTACGAGGGCCTCGATCGCGGCGTCCGGGCGGTGATGACCCACGGGGCCACCGGCGAGGATCCGCCCGAGGGCGTCTTCGGCCTGGTCTCCGACCTCCTCGAGACCGACGCCGATCACGAGCGGGCGATCGAGGCCGTCCTGGGCGAGCGGCTCCAGGGCGTGGTGGTGGAGAACCACGAACTCGCCGGCGAGCTGGTCCACTACCTGGCCGATGCCCGCGAGGGCCGCGGCACCTTCCTGCCGCTCTCCCTCCGGTCGGAGCCGGCCCTCGACCCGATCGACCATCCGGCCTTCGTGGCCCGGGCGGTGGACGTGGTCCGGGCCTCCACGGTGCCGGCGCCGCTGGTCGAGGCGCTCCTCGGCGACGTGGCGATCGTCCGCGACCTGCCCTCCGCCCTCGAGCTCTGGGAGGCGGGCCTCCCGCACACCCTGGTGACGCTCGAGGGCCAGGTGGTGGCGCCCACCGGCGCGGTCACCGGCGGCGACGGCGACGGGCCCGGCGCCGGCCTCCTGCAGAAGCGGCGGGAGATCGCCGAGCTCACCGAGGTGGTCCGGGCGTTGGAGAACCGGGTCGGGCTCGCCGCCGAACGGCACCGCAAGTTCGCCCGCCACGCGGAAGAGCTGGAGCGGTCGCTGAAGGATCTCGACCAGACCGGCCACGCCGAGGAGCTGAACCTCGTCCACGCCGAGAAGGACCTCTCGAAGATCACCGACGAGCTGCAGCGGGTCCGGGCCCGGATCGAGACCCTGGCCCGCGACCGCGAGGATCTCGAGAACGGGCTGGCGCTCCTCGACGTGGAGGCCGAGAGCGCCCGGGGCGCGGCGGCCCAGGCCGAGGGCGAGCGGGCCCGGCGGGAGGAGCGGATCGCCATGCTCTCTGCCGAGCTGTCGGCGGTCCGGGAGCGGGCCTCGGAGCTCGAGGCGCGGGCCACGGAGCTGAAGGTTCAGGCGGCGGCCCAGGCCGAGCGGCGGGAAGCCGCGGAGCGGACCGTGGCCCGGGCGGCGACGGAACGGGAAGAGGCCCGGGAGCGGCGGAGCCGGGCGGAGGGGGCGATCGCCGCCGGCGAGGCGCGCCTGGTCGAGCTCGAGCAGAGGTGCGGCGAGGCCCGGGGCAACGTCACCTCGCTGGCCGACGAGCTCCAGGCGGCCCAGGAGAGCCTGGCGGCGGAGCGGGCGGAGCACGAGCGCCAGTTGGCCGAGGTGGCCGCCCGCGAGGAGGCGCTCCGGACCGAGCGGGCCGGGCAGAAGGAGGCGGTGACCGCCGCCGGCGACGCCGCGGTGGAGGACCGGGAGCTGGCCCTGGCGATCCAGCACCTGGTGGACGGGATCGCCGAGCGGCACAACCTGGTCCTCGCCCAGCAGGTCTACGACTACCACCAGCGCCCGCTGCCCCCCGAGGGCACGGAGGCCCGGCTGGCCACGCTCCGGGAGCAGGTGGAGCGGATGGGCGAGGTGAACCTCACCGCCGTCGAGGAGCACGAGGAGCTGAAGAAGCGGCACTCCTTCCTCGCGGCCCAGAAGGACGACCTCGAGCAGAGCCTGGCGGCGCTGCGGCAGGCGATCGTGCGGATCGACCGGACCTCGAAGGAGCGGTTCGAGGAGACCTTCCGGATCGTCGACGAGAAGTTCCAGCAGGTGTTCCCGCGGCTCTTCGGCGGCGGCAAGGGGCAGCTCCAGCTGACGCCCGGCGAGGACGGCCGGGAGGCCGGCGTCGACGTCCTGGCCCAGCCGCCGGGCAAGAAGCTCCAGAGCGTGACCCTGATGTCGGGCGGCGAGAAGGCGCTCACCGCCGTCTCGCTGATCTTCGCCATCTTCCTGATCAAGCCGACGCCGTTCTGCCTCCTCGACGAGGTCGACGCGCCGCTCGACGACGCCAACGTCGGCCGCTACAACGCGATGGTCAAGGAGATGAGCAAGACTTCGCAGTTCATCCTCATCACCCACAACAAGACCACCATGGAGATCGCTGACACCATCTACGGCGTCACCATGGAGGAGCCGGGCGTCTCGAAGACGGTGAGCGTCCGGTTCCACAACGGGGAGGATGGCCAGGGAGAGGCCCGGGCGAGTTAGAATGCCCGGTACCTCCCTCCGGCCCCGGGACCTCGGGGCCGAGGCGGGGGACCAGGCCGCCGGACGGGCGACCGGGAGGGAGGCGCCTCGGCATCGTGATCGAGCCCTACCGCGCTCCGGCGCACCCCGCCTGGATCGGGAACTTCGCCTTCGTGGCGGCGCTCCTGGTGCACGTCTCGCTCCTGCATCTGAGCCACGTCCTCAAGCTCCACGAGCGTGAGGCCTGGTGGGCGTCGAACGGCCGGGACGCGGTCAACGCGCTGGCGCTGCTGACGCTCTTCGGCGCCATCTCGCTGCAGGGGGTGGCGCTCCCGCTGGCGCTGCTCCTGGCGGCGACGATCACCCTGATCCTGACGGTGCTCCACGACTCCCTGGCGCCACGGATGGAGCACCCGGCGGCGGCGGTGTTGGTGGCGGCGGCCCTGGCCGCGGCGCCGCTCCTCCTCGCCCCGGCCTCGGTGGCCGGCGCCGCCGCCGGCGCGCTCGCCTGGGCC
>JAEZJH010000368.1 GCA_023436385.1 Pseudomonadota bacterium | reverse complement strand
GGTCTCCCGTGTATGCGCAGCCTACCCCGCTGGCTCCCCGCTCCGCCACGGTTTCGATCGGTTCCCGCCCGGCGTGGGTCGGCGCTCGAAGGGCCGATCCGCCCGGGTGACGACCGGGCGCCCGATGTGGCACCATCCGCGGCCGACACCTCCGGGAGACCGCATGACCGCAGAGACCCACTCCGGCGCGTTCGCGCGCATGGGACACGCCGTGCTCGAGACGGGCCGCGAATATCGAGACGGCATCCGCCACCTCCGCGGCTGTCCCCGGGAAATCTGGATCGCCTACCTGGTCAAGATCCTCGAGAGCATCTGCTACTTCTCGTCGGTGCTGGTGCTGATGCCCTTCCTGATCGGGGACATGGGCCTCCCCGACGTCGACGCCGGCGTGGTCTTCGGGGTCTTCTCCGCGTCGATGTCCCTCTGCAGCCTCTTCGTCGGCTTCATCGCCGACTCCCTGGGGATCAAGAAGGCGCTGCTCTTCGGCCTGGTCCTCGGGCTGATCGGCCGGGCGGGGATCTCCTTCAGCACCGATCCCTGGATCGTCTATCCGGCGCTCTTCTTCCTCTCGGTGGCCTTCGCCTACATGATTCCGCTGATCGCGGCGTCGGTGAAGCTCTTCTCCACCAAGAAGGCGCAGAAGTTTGCCTACTCCTGGTACTACGTGGTGATGAACGTCGGCTCGCTGATCGCGGGCCTGACCCTCGACTCCCTGCGCTCCTTCTTCACCGAGCCGCTGCGCTTTGCCTTCCTCGGCGCCGACCTCTCCGTCCGGCCGCTGCAGGTCATCTTCCTGGTGGGCGTCCTCGCCACCGTCGGTTCGCTGGTCCTGGTCACCTTCTTCGTGCGCCCGGTGATCCCTCCCGAGGAACGGGGCGAGGAGCCGGCCGCCGTCCCCGCCGCCGCGGCGGTCGCCGCGCCCGCGGCGAAGAAGAGCGCCTGGGAGATCATGGTGGAGGTGGGGCGCGAGAAGACCTTCTGGGTCTTCATCGCCTTCATCTTCATGCTGGTGCTGGTGAAGATGATCTTCCAGTACAACCACTCGCTCTACCCGGTGTACATGGACCGCATCGGGCTGAAGGAGTGGACCGGGAAGCTGTATTCGATCAACCCGGCGTTGATCATCCTCCTGGTGCCGGTGGTGACCGCCGCCACCTCGAAGATGAAGTCCTACAACGTGATCCTCCTCGGCACCTTCGTCAGCGCCAGCTCCGTGATGTTCATGGGGCTCGGGGAGTCGATCGGGCTGATCGTCGCCTTCCAGGTGTGTCTCTCGCTGGGCGAGGCCCTCTGGTCTCCGCGGCTCTACGACTACACCGCCTCGATCGCGCCCCCGGGCAAGGAGGCGTCGTACATGGCGCTCTCCAAGGTGCCGATGTTCTTCGCCAAGGTCTTCGCCGGGCCGGCGTCGGGGTATCTGCTCGCCACCCTCTGTGCGCCCACCGGTCCGCGGAACACCGAGCTGATGTGGTTCCTGGTGGCCATGAGCACCCTGGTCTCGCCGATCACCTTGCTCCTGGCGCGCCGGTGGCTCGACGTCGAGAGCCGGAAGCAGAAGGAGAAGGCCGCGGCGCCGAGCGCCGGGATCGCCCCGGCGTAGCCGATCCGGGGATCGGCTCGCCGACCCCGGGGCCCGTCGAGCAGGCGGGCCCCCGGCGGTTGCGGCGAAGGTCCGTCGATTCCAGCTTCCCTCGCGACCGGGCGCTGCCCCGGGCGCCGGGAGGCCGATGCACCTCGTTCGCCCCGAAGACCCGCGCCCCGCTCCCTCGACGCGGAGCGCGCCGTACTTGCTCGGCCTCGCCGTCACCCTCCTCGGCACCTTCGCCCTGGTGGCGGCGGCCGCGGCCAGCCTGGCGGCGGTCCCCTTCGTCGGCCTGGTCCTCGCTGCCGCCGGGGCCCTGGATGCCGCCGGCTTCCACCGGGCCCGCCCCACCGGCCGCTTCACCGGCGACACCCTGGGCGGCCTGCTCTCCGTGGGCGCGGGCCTGGCGCTGATGCTCACCCCGTGGCTGGGCCTCTCCACCGCCGCGGTCGTTCTCGGCGGGTACATGGTGACCAGCGCGGTGCTGCGCGGCTCGGCGGCGATGGGCTCCAAGCACGTGGTGTGGGGTTTCCCGGTGGTCTACGCCCTGGTCGCCGGTCTCCTCGGCGTGGTGATCCTGGGCTCGTGGGATCGTCCGCTGCCGATTCTCCTGGGATCGGTGGCCGGCATGGAGATCGGCGCCCGCGGGGTGGTGCTGATGGCGGTGTC
The DNA here is from genome assembly GCA_023436385.1 of Pseudomonadota bacterium. Classification (GTDB taxonomy): domain Bacteria; phylum Myxococcota; class Myxococcia; order Myxococcales; family Vulgatibacteraceae; genus JAEZJH01. Next base: position 4,383 of record JAEZJH010000368.1, on the reverse strand, counting down.
GCTGGAACTCCGACGTCTCGATCGGACGCCGGCCCGGGGCTGAATCCGGGCCATCCCCATACTTCCGCGCGTGGGGCGCGAAGCGGCTGGTGAAAATCCCCGGTGGTTGACCCCGAGGGCACGCGAGCGGGCGGAGATCCTCCTCTTCGCGCTGATCTACCTCGCCCTCGTCGACCTCTCCTGGCGGTTCCTGGGGCCGCTCGGTCGGCCGATCTACTGGTTCCCCCACGGGTTTGCCACCGGCATCCTGCTCCGGGTCGAGCGGCGGCGCTGGCCCCAGTTCCTGATCGCCATCCCTGTGTCGTTGATCCTCGCCGACGTGCTGGGTTTTCCCGCGGCCCGAAATCCGCCCCTGCTCGTCGAGCTGGCCTGGGATCTCGAAAGCACCGTCGAGCCGCTGGCGGTCGCCTTCCTCCTCGAGCGCTTCCTCGGCCGGCCGGTGATTATGTCCAGCTCCCGCGAGGTGATCGGCCTCGTCCTGGCGAGTGTGCTGATCGTCCCGGCGGTCGGCGCGATGATCGAGGGGCCGGTCTGGTGGCTTTGGCCGGAGGGCCGTCCCGCCGGCTCGTTCGCCGAGGCCATTCTCAGCTACACGGCCATCTATTCGATGCCGGTCCTGGCGTTCGTCCCGGCGATCGTCTCCTGGAACCGGCCTTCCAGTCGGCCAGTGGGAACCATCCTCGAATTGGTGGCGATCGTGGTCCTGGCCGCGGTGTTCACGTGGCTGGGCTTCTACCTGCCGGGGCTCGCCGGCCGGTTCGTGGCCCTCTCGGTCGCCGCGTTCCCGCTGCTCGGCTGGACCGCCGCGCGCTTCGGGGTCTCGGTGGCCGCTCCGGGAGCCTTCGTCTTCTCCGTGATCGCCACCTTCCGCACCTTCGACGGCGCCGGCCCCTTCGGCCAGGCGGCGACCGGGCTCGAGCGGTTGGTGCTGATCCAGGCCTTCTCCGCCGTCTCGATGGTCACCGCGCTCCTGGTGGCTGCGGAGGCGGCTTCGGCCCGGGCCCAGGCGCAGCGGCGGGAGCAGGCGCTGGTCCAGCTCGCGCGGGAGGAGCAGGAGGTCTCGCGTCTCTACCGGGAGGCCCAGGAGGCGGTGCAGGTCCGGGACGAGTTCCTCTCCATCGCCTCCCACGAGTTGAAGACCCCGATCACGCCGCTCGCCACCCGGCTCCAGTGGCTCCGACGGGAGATCGTCCGGGGCCGCTGTCCCGAGATCGGCACCATCGACAAGGCCCTGGCCAGCCTGGGCAAGCTCACCGCGCTGATCAACGATCTCCTCGATGCCTCGCGGATCGAGCGGGGCGGCCTCTCGCTTCACGCCGGGTACGTGGACCTGGCGTCGATCGCCCGGGTGACCGCGGTGACCGCCTTCGCCGCCGCCGGGCCCGAACACACGCTGGAGCTCACGCTTCCGGAAGCCCCGGTGTGGATTCACGGCGACCCGGCGCGAATCGCCCAGGTGGTCGACAACCTGATCTCCAACGCGATCAAGTACAGCCCGCGGGGCGGTCCGGTCCGGCTCCGGGCGGAGGCGTCGGGCGAGGAGGCGCATCTGGCGGTGTCGGACGCGGGGATCGGCATCCCCGCCGACGAGCTGCCGCGACTCTTCGACCGCTACTTCCGTTCCCGCACGGCAAGCGCCACCTCCTACGGCGGGCTGGGGCTCGGCCTCTACATCGTCCAGGACATCGTCGCCCGGCACCACGGGCGTGTCTGGGCGGAGAGCGAGGTGGGCCATGGCTCGACCTTCTTCGTGGCCCTCCCGCTCGCCCGACCGCCGATCGCGTTCGGGGCGACGGAGCCCGAGGCGAAAGCCCCGACCTGATCCGCGCGGGCCGCGAGCGATTCGCCGGGCGAGAGGCCGCATCGGTCCACCCGACCGAGGCTCACTAGCTTCGCCGGAAGGCGGCGGACCGCCGAATCACTTCGCCAGGCGAGGGCTCCCATGTCCCACCGCAACCTGTGGATCCTCCTGATCCTCGTGATCGTCGTCAGCTTCGGCGTCCTCGGCGGGTACGGGCTGAAGATCTCCCGGGAGCTGCCGCCGATCCCGGCCCGGGTCGTCGGCCCGGACGGCCGGACCCTCTTCACCGGGGAAGACATCCGCGACGGGCAGAACATCTACCAGTCGATCGGCGGCCAAGAGGTCGGCTCGATCCTCGGCCACGGCGCCTACGTGGCGCCCGACTGGACGGCCGACTGGCTCCACCGGGAGAGCGTCTTCGTCCTCGACGCCTACGCCCGGGCCGAAGGCGCGGCCTCCTACGCCGCCCTCGAACCCGAGCGGCAGGCCGCGCTCCGGGAGCGGCTCCGGACGGCGATGAAGACCAACACCTACGATCCCGGGTCCGACACCCTGCGGCTCCCGGCGGAGCGGGCGCAGGCCTTCGACGCGGTGGCCACCCACTACGCCGATGTCTTCTCCCGGGGCCGGGACGAATACGCCATCCAGTCCGGCGCCCTCACCGAACCGGAGAAGCTCCGGGACCTGGCTGCCTTCTTCTGGTGGACCAGCTGGATGTCCTCGACGCTGCGGCCCGGCCAGGAGGTGACCTACACCCAGAACTGGCCCCACGAACCCCTGGTCGGCAACCTCCCCACCGGCGGCGCGGTGGTGTGGAGCGTGATCTCCTTCGTGCTGCTCCTCGCCGGGATCGGGGCGATGGTGGCGTACCACGCCAAACAAGGCGAAGCGCACCCGCCGGAGGACATCCCGGAGACGGACCCGCTCTTCGGCCTCCATCCGACCCCGAGCCAGCGGGCCACCGAGAAGTACTTCTGGGTGGTGGCCGCGCTCTGGGTGGTGCAGATCCTGATGGGCGCCGTCGCCGCCCACTACGGCGTGGAAGGCTCGGGCTTCTACGGGTTCCCGCTCGACCAGTGGCTCCCCTACTCCGTGGCCCGGTCGTGGCACACGCAGCTCGGGATCTTCTGGATCGCCACCGCCTGGCTGGCCACCGGCCTGTATCTGGGCCCGGCGGTGAGCGGCCACGAGCCAAAGCTGCAGCGGGCGGGCGTCAACTTCCTCTTCGTGGCCCTGGTGATCATCGTCGCCGGGACGATGATCGGCCAGTGGGCCTCGGTGATGGGGCTCCTGCCGGGCAACGCCTGGTTCTGGTTCGGCCACCAGGGCTGGGAGTACGTGGACCTGGGCCGGTTCTTCCAGGCCTTCCTCCTGGTCGGCCTCTTCCTCTGGCTGTTCTTGATGGTCCGGGCGCTCCGGCCGGCGTTCCGCCAGCACGCCGAGGGGCGGAACCTCCTCGCCCTCTTCGTCCTCGCCTCGGCGGCGATCGCCATCTTCTACATCGCCGGCCTCATGTACGGGCGCCGCTCGCACATCGTGATGATCGAGTACTGGCGCTGGTGGGTGGTTCACCTCTGGGTGGAGGGCTTCTTCGAGGTCTTCGCCACGGTGGCGATCGCCTTCCTCTTCGCCCGGCTGCGGCTGCTCCGGATGCGGACGGCCAGCGCCGCGGTGCTCTTCGCCACCACCGTCTTCCTCGCCGGCGGCATCCTCGGGACCTTCCACCACCTGTACTTCACCGGCACCCCGCCCGGCGTCCTCGCCCTGGGCGCCACCTTCAGTGCCCTCGAGGTGGTGCCGCTGGTGCTGATCGGCTTCGAGGTCTGGCAGAACCTGAAGATCGCCAAGATCCGCGAGTGGGTCTCCGCCTACCGCTGGCCGATCTACTTCTTCGTCGCGGTGGCCTTCTGGAACCTGGTGGGCGCCGGGCTCTTCGGCTTCTTCATCAATCCGCCCATCGCCCTCTTCTTCATGCAGGGCCTGAACACCACCCCGGTGCACGGACACACCGCCCTCTTCGGTGTCTACGGGATGCTCGGGCTGGGGCTGATGCTGTTTTGTCTGCGGGCCTTGCGTCCGGGGGCCGCCTGGAAGACGGAGCCGATCGCCCTGGCGTTCTGGCTGATCAACGGCGGCCTGATGCTGCAGGTGCTGCTCTCGCTCCTCCCGGTGGGGATGCTCCAGACCTGGGCGTCGGTGGAGCGCGGGCTCTGGTGGGCCCGAAGCGCGGAGTTCCTCCAGACGCCGACGATGCACCTGCTCCGCTGGCTGCGGGTGCCCGGAGACACCCTCTTCGCCATCGGCGCGCTGATCCTCGGCTGGTTCGTCCTCGGGCTCGCCACCGGCTGGTCGCTCCGGAAGACCGGGACGGTGGCGGAGGGCTCGCCGCGGGTGTATCGGCCGGGCAAGGGCGGGCCCGCGGCGGCCCGGGAGCGGACCACGGAGCCGTAGCCGCCGTCAGTGTTCGTGGCCGGCGTGCTTCGCCGGCTGCTCGTGCTCGGCGTGCTTCCCGGCCTCCGCCGCCGCCTTCCCGCCGGCGTGGCCGCAGCTCGGGGCGGCGGCCGCGTGGTCCTCGCCGTGGG
>JAEZJH010000374.1 GCA_023436385.1 Pseudomonadota bacterium | reverse complement strand
GGGTCGATCTTCGTGGTCGTCCTCACCGGCTTCTCCACCGGCGCCGTCTTCGGGATGCAACTCGAGTCGGCGTTCGCGCTCTTCGGCGCGGAGACGCTGGTGGGGGCCACGGTGGCGCTCTCGCTGACCCGGGAGCTGGCGCCGGTGCTCACCGGCCTGATGGTCACCGGCCGGGCGGGCTCGGCGATCGCCACCGAGCTGGGCTCGATGCGGGTCACCGAGCAGATCGACGCCCTGGCCACGATGGCCGTCGATCCTCGGCAGTACCTCCTGGTGCCCCGGGTCCTCGCCGGAATCCTCACGCTGCCGCTCCTCTGCGCCCTCCACAACGTGATCGGGCTCCTCGGCGCCTACCTGGTGGCGGTGAAGCTGGGCGGGATCAGCGAGGCGGGCTTCTGGACCCGGATCGAGACCTGGGTCGACGTCCTCGATATCGTCGGCGGTCTTCTCAAGGCCTCGGTCTTCGGCTTCATCATCACCGTCGCCGCCTGCATGAAGGGCTACCACGCGGCCGGCGGCGCCAAGGGCGTCGGCGAGGCGACCACACAGGCGGTGGTGTTGGCCTCGGTGCTGATCTTGGTGGCCGACTACTTCCTCTCCGCGCTGATGATCCCGATCTGGGAATGACCATGACCGCACCCGACCGCAGCGTCCCGTCGCCCGGCGACGCGGTGATCCGCATCGAGGACCTGCGGAAGTCCTTCGGCGCCAACCAGGTGCTCCGGGGCGTGGACCTCACCGTCCGCCGCGGGACCACCCTGGTGATCCTCGGGGGCTCGGGCTCCGGGAAGTCGGTGCTGATGAAGCACATGATCGGCCTCCTCCGCCCCGACTCCGGCCGGGTGCTGATCGAGGGCGAGGACATCACCCGGCTCGCCGACCGGGAGCTCGACCGGGTCCGGCGGAAGTTCGGGATGGTCTTTCAGATGGCGGCGCTCTTCGACTCGATGACCGTCCTCGAGAACGTCGCCTTCCCGCTCCGCGAGCACCGGAAGGAGCTGTCGGAGGAGGAGATCCGGCGGATCGTCGCGGAAAAGCTCGGGGTGGTCGGGCTCTCCGGCGTCGAGGAGAAGTACCCGGCCGAGCTCTCCGGCGGGATGCGCAAACGCGTGGGGCTGGCCCGGGCGATCGTCCAGGAGCCCGGGATCGTCCTCTACGACGAGCCGACCACCGGCCTCGATCCGATCACCACCGACTACGTCGACGAGATGATCCTCACCGCCAAGCGGGAGCTGGGGGTGACCAGCGTGGTGATCAGCCACGATATCGCCAGCGCCTTCAAAGTGGCGGACGAGCTGGCGGTGCTCTACAACGGGCGGATCGTCGAGAGCGGCCCCCCGGAGCAGGTCCGGGCCTCGACCCACCCCCACGTGCGCGAGTTTTTGCACACGTGGTTCGAGAAGAATTAGGCTCCCTCCGTGCGCAACCTCGCCACCCCGGTCCGGGTCGGAATCCTGGTCATCCTCGGCCTGGTGGCCTTCTTCGTGTTCCTCAGCTTCACCGGCGGCGGTTCGCTGGGCCGGAACGCGAAGGAGTACTACGCCTACTTCGACGACGCCTCGGGCCTGGCCCCGCGGACCCAGGTCCGGGTGGCGGGGATCCCGGTGGGCGAGATCGATCGGATCGAGCTGGTGAACGGGCGGGCCAAGGTCTTCATCCGCATCCGCGGGGACCTGCCGATCTACCCGAACGCCGTCCTCGCCAAGCGCAGCGAGTCGATCCTGGGGGACTACCTCCTCGACCTCCAGCCCGGCAGTCCCTCTCCCGCTCCGGCGCCGCAGGGCCTCAGGGGCAGCATGGGCGGGGAGACGCGCCTCGCCCGGTTCGACCGGCCGGCCGAGGAGCCGGCGCCGGCGCCGGGGCTCGCGCCCGGAGCGCCGCTCCCGCCCGGGAGCGAGATCGAGAACGTCAAGGAGGCGGTGGCGATCGAGCAGCTCTTCGAGTCGCTCAACCGGATCACCGGCGACGTCGAGGCGGTGACCGGCGCGCTCCGGGAGGCCCTCGCCGGCGATCGCAACTCGCTCAAGGAGTTGGTGGCCGACCTGGAGCGAGTGGCCGAGACCCTCGACAGCACGGTGGCCCGCTCGTCCGGGCAGCTCGAGCGGATCCTCCAGAACGCTGAGGCGATCTCGGAGGACGTGCGGAAGATCACCGCCGACAAGGACGAGGACATCGGGGCGATCGTCACCAACATCCGGGTGATCACCGAGCAGACGCGGTCGGTGCTGGAGAGCGTCCAGGGGATCGTCGGCGCCAACGAGGGCGAGCTGACCGAGTCGGTGAAGGGGATCCGGCAGGCGCTGGGCTCGCTCAACCGCTCGCTCGAGAGCCTGGAAACGGTGGCGAAGAAGGTGGAGCAGGGCGAGGGGACGCTCGGCAAGCTGGTGGCCGACGACGCACTGGCCGAGAAGGTCGAAGGGGTGGTGGATGACGCCTCCGACTTCCTGGGGCGCGTCACCCGGATCCAGACGGAGATGACCCTGCGCTCCGAGCTGCTCGTCAACGAGGAGCGGACCAAGAACTACGTTTCGCTCCGGATCGTGCCGCAGCCGGACAAGTACTACCTCCTCGAGGTGATCGACGATCCCCGCGGCCAGATCGAGCGGCAGACGATCACCCGGAGCCCGCCGGGCCCGGAGGAGGCGGCCAACCAGGAGGTCCGGGTCACCCGCGAGGCGCTCAAGTGGTCGGCGCAGTTCGCCAAGCGCTACGGCTTCACCACCCTGCGCTTCGGAATCATCGAGTCGACCGGGGGCCTGGGGCTGAACCTCCACTTCCTCGACGACCGGCTCGAGTTCAAGGTGGACGTCTTCGAGTTCACCAACCCCGACAAGACCTACCCGCGGCTCAAGGCCTACGCCAACCTGGTCTTCGTGCAGCACCTGTTCGTCACCGCCGGGGCGGACGACCTGATCAACTCCCAGCTCCGGGACGAGACGAGCGGGCGGATCCTCAGCGGACGGGACTACTTCGTGGGCGGCGGGCTCTACTTCACGGACGATGACATCAAGGGGTTGGTGGGGTTGTTGGGGTTCTCCGGTTGGTAGCCGAGTTGCCCGGGGGGCGGGTGGGACCACGG
>JAEZJH010000360.1 GCA_023436385.1 Pseudomonadota bacterium | reverse complement strand
GTCACCGCCGCCGTCGAGGTGCCGCTCCCGCCGGCCTCGCCCGAGGCCGAGCCCGACGCACCCTCGCCCCTCGCCCTCGCGGTGAAGGAGGCGCTGGCGCGCCTGGGCGTCCCCACCGCCGCCTCTGCGGCCTCGCTCCCCGGCACGGGCGCGGCGGCGCCGGTGCTCACCCTGCCCTTCACCGATTCCCGGAAGATCGAGGCCACCCTCGGCTTCGAGGTGGAGGGCGTGGTCCCGTTCGATCTCGACGAGATGGTCTTCGACCACCAGCCGATCCGGCACCAGGAGGGGAAGAGCGAGCTCCTCGTCGCCGTGGCGCGCCACGACGACGTGAAGGCGGTCCTCGATCTCCTCGCCGCCGCCGGCGTCGATCCCCGGGCGGTCACCCTCCCCGGGATCGCCCACGGCTACGCGCTGGCAGCGATCCCCGCCCAGCGCCCGGTGGCCGACGAGGCGATCGCCCACGTCGACCTGGGCCACGGCCGGACCACCATCTCCGTGCTGGTCGGCGGCACGGTCCCGGAGAAGCCGCACCTCGAGTTCACCCGCACCTTCGCCGGCGGCGGCATCGACCTGCTCCGGGCCCTGGAACGCGACCTCCGGCTCTCCCGCGAGGAGGCCCTCGCCGCCCTCCGGGAGCGGGGCAGCCTCGCCGACGACGCCGACCCCGAGCTGCGCGCGGCGATCGTCCGGGGCCTCCTCCCCGCCCTCCGGGAGCTCCGGCAGACGCTCCGCGCCGCCGCCGCCAAGAGCCACCGGCCGGTGTCGCGGATGGTGATCTCCGGCGGCCTCGCCCGGCTCCCGGGCCTCGCCGAACACCTCTCCCGCGAGCTGGGGCTTCCGGCCACGGTACTGGCGCCCTTCGGCGCCGACTCCACCGCCGCGGTGTCGCCGGAGGATCACCCGGCCTTCGTCGAGGCCCTGGGCCTCGCCCTCCGGGCCCAGGCCCGGGGCGGCAAGCTGATCAACCTGCGCAAGGGCGACCTCGCCTTCCGCGGAGACCTCGACTACCTGAAGGGCAAGGTCTCGCGCCTGGTCGCCTTCGGCGTGATCCTCCTCGCCCTGGTCGGCGGCAACCTCTGGGCCCACCTCCACACGCTGAAGGGCGCGGAGGAGCAGCTCGACGAGGCGGTCTGCCGGATCACCGAGAAGACCGTCGGCAAGTGCCACAAGGACTTCAACCTGGCGATCTCCGTGCTCCAGGGCGGCGGCACCAGCGCCTCGCAGATCCCCACCGCGTCGGCGGTGGAGATCCTCGCCGAGGCCACCCGGCGGATGCCCGCCGACGTCGCCGTCAAGCTCCAGGAGCTGGAGGTGACCCTCCAGAAGCTCCGGATGCGCGGCCAGGTCGACTCCTTCGACGGCGTCGACCAGGTGGTCGCCGGCCTGAAGCAGTCCTCCTGCTTCGGCGACGTGAAGCGGGGCAACGTGAAGCGCACCCAGGACGACAAGATCGAGTTCACCCTCGACGTGCTCTACGTCTGCGGGCAGAACGCGGAGAATGCGAGCTAACCATGGCCAAGCTCACCCTTCCCTTCCAGGACGCGTTCGGAAAGGTCGGCGAGGCCTGGGCGAGCCTCTCCGTCCGCGAGCGGAAGTTGATCTCGCTCCTCCTCGCCGCCTTCCTGGTCGCCGCCATCGCCCTGGCCTTCCTCTCCGCCCGCCGGGCGATCGTCGCCCGGGAGTCGAGCCTCGCCGACAAGCGGATGCAGATGACCAAGGTCGAGTTGCTCGCCTCCGGCTACGCCCAGGCCGAGGCGGCCCGGGCCCGGATCGAGGCCCGGATCAAGGGCACGCCGGTGCGGCTCTTCAGCTACCTCGAGGACCTCGGCAAGAAGCAGGGCGTCACCATCGGCGACATGCAGGACCGGGGCACCACCGAGGCCGGCGAGGGCGTGCAGCGCGCCACCGTCGAGGTGAACTTCGCCCGGATCGATCTCCTCAAGCTGACCGCCTTCATCAACGAGATCGAGAAGAGCACGCACCTGGTCAAGGTCGAGAAGCTCCGGCTCCGCACCCGCAACGACGATCCCAACCTGCTCGACGCGTCGCTGACCGTGTCGACCTACCAGCTGGCCAAGTCATGAAGCTGCCCAAGCTGAAGCTCCCCGCCTTCCTGGGCCGGCTCGCGCCCTCCCGGGAGACGCTCCGGAAGTCGTGGACCCGGTGGCTGGGCTACCCGGCCTTCTTCGCCGTCGCCTTCTGGCTCGCGCTCTTCGCCACCTTCCCCAACGACGCGCTCCGGGACCGGATCGCCGCGGAGGCCCGGAACCGCCTGGCCACCGAGGTGCAGATCGGCTCCGTCCACCTCGCCGGCCTCACCGGGATCACCCTGCGCGACGTCTCCTGGGTGGCCGACGATTCCCTGCCGGAGCCGGCCCAGGCCGTGCCCACCGGCGAGGGCGAAAAGGCCGGCGAGACGGTCGACGCGGTCCAGCAGGCCCCCGCGCCCAGCGGGCGGATCGTCCTCGACAAGGTCACCGCCAAGGCGGAGGTGCTGGCGCTCCTCCGCGGCGAGCAGGCCTTCACCTTCGACGTCGCCGCCTGGGGCGGGAACGTCGAGGGCCGCTACGCCGCCGGCGACGGCCTCGACGTCCGCGCCGAACTCCGGGACGTCGACCTCGCCCGGTCGCCGCTCCGGCCGCTGGCCGGCGTCGACCTGGCGGGGAAGCTCGCCCGCGTCGACCTCGAGCTCACCTCCAACAACCGGGACCTCTCCAAGGCCAGCGGCAAGTTCGTGGTCAGGGGCGACGGGCTCCACCTGAAGGGCGGCGAGGTCCAGGGGATCGAGCTGCCGGAGATGGCGCTGGGCACCCTCGAGGGCAACGTCACCATCGAGAACGGCAAGGCCACCTTCGAGGACTTCGCGCTGAAGGGACCGGACGTCGAGGCCGAACTCGAGGGCTACGTGCGGCTGAACACCAAGGTCGGCTTCTCCACCCTCTCCGGGAAGCTGAAGCTGAAGCCGTCCGACGAGTGGTGGAACAAGAACGAGATGCTGAAGGGCATGGCCAACTTCGCCCTCCCCGCCGGCAAGGACGGCTGGCGAACCGTGGGGCTCTACGGCCAGCTCTCGAAGCCCAACTTCCGGCCGCAGCGCTAGGCAACGGGCATTCTCCTCGTCCATCAGCCAACACGCCTTCCTCAGCCCCAGCTCCAGCGCGCAGTGCATTGCCGCCCACGTCTCGCCCCCGCGGCGAGGCGCGGCCGGGCGATGGGGCGCGAAGTACGGAAGGAAGATGGGCGAGATCCTGGTTCTCACCTTCGATGGCAAGGGCATCCCGATGCGTCGGGAGGACCTGCGCGAGGCCACCCGGAAGGCCGCGGAGACACGAAGGCCCAAGCTCGAGAAGCGCCTCACCAAGGGCGAGAAGCGACACACCAAGCGGATGGCCGAGGTGGCCGCCGTCTACACGATCGCGCCCTTCGTCCGGGTGGCCGCAGACGTGATCGGCGACCTCCGGCCCGACGGGACGCCGAAGCCCCCGCGGCCCAGGCCCCAGGGGAAGAAGCTCTGGGCGAGCGTGGAGAAGGAACCGGCCGCGGTGATCGAGGAGGCGTTCCAGGAGGCCCTCTCCCGCTATCTCAAGCGGCAGCGGACCTGGGTGGTCCTCGTCGACGGCAATGCCGACCAGATCCGGATGGTCAAGGCGGCGGCGCGGCGACACGGTGTCGAGGTGACGCTCGTCCTCGACGTCATTCACGTGCTCGAGTACCTCTGGGACGCGTCCTACGTCTTCAACGCCGAGGCATCGGCGGAAGCCGAGCGGTGGGTCACGGAGCGACTGCTCCGGCTCCTCTTCGGCGAGGCGAGCCAGGTCGCGGCCGGTATCCGCCGGAGCGCGACGAAGCGCGGGCTGGACGAGGCCACGCGCAAGCCGGCCGACAGGTGCGCGGACTACATCGCCAAGCATCGCGCGATGCTGCGGTACGACCTGTTTCACGAGCGGAGCTTCCCCATCGCCACCGGCGTGATCGAGGGAGCCTGCCGCTACCTCGTTCGGGACCGGATGGAGATCACGGGCGCGCGCTGGAGCCTGGAGGGCGCGGAGGCGGTTCTGCGGCTGCGATCGCTCCGGGCGAGCGGCGACCTCGAGGACTACTGGCGCCACCACGAGCGGATGGAGCAGGTGCGCAACCACCAGGACCTCTATGCGGGGAACGCGGTGCCGGAGATGACACCGCCCGAGCCACCCACGAAGCCGCGAACTAGGGGGCCGCTACGCATCGTGAAGTGAGCGTCCACTCTCGGTGGCGGAAATCCGTCTATGCGAAAGAGCCGCACCCATTTCACTTTCACGACCTCTTTGCTGTCGGAAACGGAGCAGACCCAGACGTCGCACGGTCGGTCATCAGGAACGGGGGCGCCGCTGGCTTCATCGAGGAGGGAAGCCCTCCTAGAGCACCGATCGGTTAGACAGCGATGGGATTTCGATCACTTACAGCTCCCCGATCGACGGCCCAGCCGAGCCGTGATCTTCTGCGCCCGGAGCGAGCCGCAGCTCGCCCGGGAGGTAG
>JAEZJH010000362.1 GCA_023436385.1 Pseudomonadota bacterium | reverse complement strand
GCCATCCTCCACGCGAAGGCTCCGCGGGAAGATGGCCACCGCCGGCGGCGACGCCCAACCGTCCGGACGAGCCGGCGATCAGTCCTTCGCGCCCACGCCGAACAGCCGATCGGGCACGATCGACGGCATCTTCGCCCGGCCGAGGGCCGCCAGCATCGACGGCACGTCGGTGAACTTCCGGCGCGGCCGGCCCTCCTCCTTGCCGCTCTCCACCTCGAGGCTGTCGAGGAGCTTCCAGTCGGAGAAGGTGACGAAGGGGACGCCGCGGGCGGCGAGGATCGCCTCGATGTCTTCGCCTCCGCGCGGCGTCGGGAGCCCGCCGCGGTTGGCGACGGCGAGGAGCGAGGCCACCGTCTCCGCGGCGTCGGGCTTGTTGGTGCCGATCACGCCGGAGGGCCCGCGCTTCGCCCAGCCGGTGACGAACAGGCCGGGAGCGGCGTGGCCGCCCGGCGCCTGCAGCACCTGCCCCAGCTCGTGGGGAATCGAGGCGGTCGCCTCGTCGTAGGGCACGCCGGGGAGGGGGATCACCTTGTAGCCGATGGCGCGGAGCACGATCCCGCAGGGGATCTCCTCGACGCGGCCGGTGGGCTCGAAGGTGACCGTGCCGTCGGGCTGCTCCACCGCCCGGTTGACGTCGAAGCGCACCGCCCGGACCCGCTCCTCGCCGACGATCTCTTTCGGCGAGAGGTAGAAGCGGAGCTGCACCGAGCGCGTTCCCGCGCCGGCCTCCGGCTTCGCGTGGCTCTCGACGATCTCCACGTTCTTCCGCACCCGCGGGTCGAGGGCCGCCGGGTCCCGGGCGGAGACCGGATCGAGGGCGCGGTCGGCCGGCGCCGCCACCAGCTCCAGGCCCTCGATCTCCGCCAGCTCCCCCAGCTCCTTGGGCGTGAAGGTGGCCTGAGCCAGGCTGCCCCGGCCCACCAGCACCACCTCGCGGATGCGGTTCTCGACCAGGGCCTCGAGGGCCACGTCGCTGATGTCGGTGACCCGGAGCTGCTCCGGCGTCTTCACCAGCACCCGGGCCACGTCGAGGCCGACGTTGCCGACGCCGATGACGATCGCCCGTTCGCCGGAGAGGTCGTAGCGGTTCCCCACGCAGTCGGGGTGGCCGTTGTACCAGCCGACGAAGACCGAGGCCGGGTGGACCCCCGGCAGCTCCTCGCCCGGGATGCCGAGGCGGCGGTTGGACTGGGCGCCGAAGGCGAGGACCACCGCGTGGTAGCGGGTCCGGAGCTCCTCGAGGGCCAGGTCCTTGCCGATCTCCACGTGGCCGAAGAGCCGGAACCGGCCTCCCGCGCCGGTGGCGCTGCCGTCGTACTTCCGGGCGATCGCCTTGATCCCCTGGTGATCGGGGGCGACGCCGTTTCGCACCAGGCCGTAGGGGGTGGGGAGCCGGTCGAACATGTCGACCCGTTCCACGTCGGGACGGGCGAGGAGTTCGGCGGTGGCGAAGAAGCCGGCGGGGCCGGCGCCGACGACGGCAATGCGAAGCGCGGACATGGGACCTCCCGAGCAAGCTGGAAGCCGAACCTACTTCGAAGGCGGGAGGCCGTCCAAGCGAGTTGGAGACAAATCGCCGGGCGTCTCCCTGTCGATTGCAGAGATATCGCATTAAACCAGCGACGGCGGATCGGCCGGTAGCCCCCGCGCCTTCGCCCCGGGGCCGGGCGGACGTACGCCCCGCGGCCCTCCGATCGCCGCCAGCCCTTGGGCCGATCGCCGGCGCCGGGGACCGGCGAAGGCGGCGGACGACCCCGGGCCTCGCTGCCGTGATTCCCCGGGGATGCGCCCGCACCGGCTCCGACCCAAGGTGTTCCCGTGCACTACCGCCGCCTCGCCCTGCGCTACACGGAGCTCGCCGGCCATCGCCGCCTCGAGGCGCTCGGCGCCGCGGCCGTCCGGCAGCTGCCGCTGGCGGCGCCGGAGTGGCGCCCCGCCGCCGATCTCTACGAGAGCAACGGGAGCCTGGAGATCCGGGTCGACCTCCCCGGCGTCCCGGAGGACGGCCTCGACGTCACCCTCTACGACGACGTGCTGGTGATCTCCGGCGATCGACCCTGCCGGATGCCGCCGGGCGAGGTGGTCTTCCACACCATGGAAATCCCCTACGGCCCCTTCCGCCTCGAGGTGCCGGTGCCGGCCGCGGTGGAGGCCGACCGGATCGCCGCCCACTACGAGGGCGGCTTCCTGCAAGTGACCCTGCCGAAGCGGAGGGCGTCGTGACCCCCGAGCCCGGACCGGTGTTGCCGGAGGAGCTGCCGATCCTCCCGCTCCTCGACTCCGTGGTTTTTCCCCTGGCGGTGGCCCCGCTCTCGGTGGGGCAGGAGCGCTCGGTGAAGCTGGTGGACGAGGCGATGCGCGGGACCCGCGTCGTCGGCCTGGTCGCCCAGCGGAATCGCGAGACCCCCGCGAACCGCCTCGAGGATCTCCACCAGGTCGGTACCGCCGCCACCATCCGCCAGCTCCACCGGATGCCCGACGGCTCGCTGCGGCTGATCGTGCAGGGGTTCGCGCGGGTCCGGCTGAAGGAGGTGGTCCGGGCCGAGCCGTTTCTCGTCGCCCGGGTGGAGCGCTTTCCCGATCGGCCCTTCGCGCGCGACGTGGCGCTCGAGGGGCTGACCCGCGCCGCCAAGGACGTGTTCGGCAAGCTGGCCGGGCACCTCTCCCTGCCGGACGAGCTCCTCTCCGCCCTCGCCGGCCTCGAAGAGCCGGTGCAGGTGGGCTGGATCCTCGCCACCATGAGCCCGCTCCCGATCGAGGCGCGGCAGGAGCTCCTCGAGCGGGACGACGTCGGCGAGCGGCTTCGCCGGCTGATCGAGCTGCTCCAGCACGAGCTGGCGGTGCGGGAGATCGAGGAGGAGATCGCCTCCGAGGCCCACGAGCGGATCAACCGGACGCAGCGGGAGTACGTGCTCCGGGAGCGGCTCCGGGCGATCCAGGAGGAGTTGGGCGAGGAAGAGGAGGGCGGCGAGGAACTCCGGGACCTCCGGCGCCGGATCGAGGAGTCGAGGCTCGGCGCCGAGGCGAAGCGGGAGGCGGAGCGGGAGCTCTCGCGCCTGGAGCGGCTCCCGGAGGTCTCGCCCGAGCACGGGATGATCCGCACCTACCTCGACTGGCTCCTGGGGATCCCCTGGGGCAAGTACACCGGCGGGACCATCGACCTCGAGAGATCGAGGCGGATCCTCGACGAGGACCACTTCGACCTCGAGGGGATCAAGGAGCGCATCCTCGAGTACCTGGCGGTGAAGAAGCTCCGGGACGAGCGGCAGCTGCACCTCTCCTTGGCCGGCGCCGGGGAGGCGGGGCACGCGGCCCTGGCCGGGCCGCTGCCGCTGACCCCGGCCGACGAGGCGCGGCGGGAGCCGATCCTCTGCTTCGTCGGGCCCCCGGGGGTGGGGAAGACCTCCCTCGGCCAGTCGATCGCCCGGGCGATGGGGCGGAAGTTCCTGCGGATCTCCCTCGGCGGCGTCCACGACGAGTCGGAGATCCGGGGCCACCGGCGGACCTACGTGGGCGCGCTCCCCGGGCGGATCGTGCAGGCGCTCCGGCGCGTCGAGGCCGCCGACCCGGTCTTCATGCTCGACGAGGTGGACAAGCTGGGCCAGGGCTTTCACGGCGATCCGGCGGCGGCGCTCCTCGAGGTGCTCGATCCGGCCCAGAACCACGCCTTCGTCGATACGTATCTGGCGGTGCCGGTGGATCTGTCGCGCGTGTTGTTCATCTGCACCGCCAACACCACCGACACCATCGCGCCCCCGCTCCTCGACCGGATGGAGGTGGTGCGGATCTCCGGATACACCGACGACGAGAAATTGCATATCGCCCGCCGGTACCTCCTCCCGCAGCAGCTCCGGGCCCACGGCCTCCTCGCCGACGAGGTGGAGCTCGACGAGACGGCGATCCGGCGGGTGATCCGGGAGTACACCCGGGAGGCCGGGGTCCGGAACCTGGAGCGGGAGCTCGCCGCGCTGGTGCGGAAGGCGGTGCGGCGGGTGGGGGAGGGCGCCTCCACCCCGGTGCGGATCGGCGCCCCGGAGGTGCCCGACTACCTGGGTCGGCAGCGCTACTTCGACGAGATGATCGAGCGGATCGACCGGCCGGGCGTGGCCACCGGCCTCGCCTGGACGCCGGTGGGCGGCGACGTGCTGTTCGTCGAGGCGGCGCTGGTCCCGTCCCGGGGCGAGGCGCTGATCCTCACCGGCATGCTCGGCGACGTGATGCGCGAGTCGGCGCAGGCGGCCCTCACCTTCCTCCGCTCGAACGCCCCGCGCTTCGGGATCGACCCCCGGGTCTTCCTCCGGAAGTCGGTCCACGTCCACGTCCCCGCCGGCGGGATCCCCAAGGACGGCCCCAGCGCCGGGGTGGCGATCTTCACCGCCCTCGCCTCCGCCGCCGGCGGCCGCCCGGTCCGCCCGCACCTGGCGATGACCGGCGAGATCACCCTGCGCGGCAAGGTGCTGCCGGTGGGCGGGATCAAGGAGAAGCTCCTCGCCGCCCACCGCGCCGGCGTGAAGACGGTCTGCATCCCGCGCCGGAACGAGGGCGATCTCGACCAGATCCCGGCGGAGGTCCGGAGCCAGCTCGAGGTCCGCCTCCTCGACTCCGCCGAGGAGCTGCCCGACTTCGCCCTGCAGCCTCCCGCCGAGGAGGCCGCCGTCCCGCCGCCGCGCGCCCCGCCCCCCCAGGCCGGCGCCGTGTTCCCACACTGACGCCCCGTCGGAGCGGTGGAGGGCGTGGCCCAGGGCACCGGCGTGCGATCCCATGCACGCCGATGCTCGACCCGATCCACGGCCGTCGGGCCCGAGGGACCAACTCGATTCAGTTCCAAGCTGCGCAGTTACTTCGCGGTTGTTCTCTCCCCAATCCGGACGAGCGGACCCGACTCGTCCCAATAAACTCCCCGGACCTTCATCCACAGGCCATCGGGCCGAAACAGGAACCACTGGTCCACCAACGTCGCAGCGTTCTCGTGAGGCTGGGAAACGAAGACGGAGTCGCGCGGAATCGTCCCGGTCGCCACGTCCACCGGATCGAGGGGCGCGGGGTCAATCGAGGTCCCCCAGAGGACCACCTGGTCCGCCTCGAAGCCGTACTCGGCAGGAGAGGTGACGACCTTCACGGTCCCGAAGAGCTTGATGCCAGCGCAGCCATGATTGCGGGGGATCGTGCACGAATCCCCACTTGTGTGTTGCATGGGCACCTGGAACATCGGGTCATCGGAAACGGTGACACGGATCGTGAGATCCAGGCCGTCCGGGATTCCGACGTCTCGATAAGTGCCGTGCCAATCACCAGAAACAAAGTCAGCCAGATCCTCTGGCGTCAGTGCATAGGAGGCGTCGGAGCTTGGATTCAGATCCCAGACGCACGACCAGCACCTGACGTGCGGCTGGTCAGGCTCGAGGTCACATGAAGTCGAGCATGCTCCGAGCACGACCAACGCAGACAGCAAGGCCACGTCATCGGAGGTCGTACGCATACGCGCTCCATTTCCATTGCCCCTGCGGCGCCACGACTGGCAATGTAATCGACCCTCGCAGACGGATTCCAAAGACTCCCTTCAGGGGATTCTCCGTTTCGAAGTACGTCCCAACGAACAGCGGCCGACCCTGCGTTGGATCAATTAGAAGATTGGACGTCGCACGCCTCGAGTCAATTTCATCTAGGCCCAGTGCCACGACAGTCTGAGTGGTCACCGAGGGAGGGATTGGCTCAACGCGACCTTTATCTCGACATCTCCATGTTTCCAGCAGTTTGCGGAAGGATCCGTCCGGGGCGAACGAGACAACCAGCTTTTGGCCACCGACTCCGACGCCCCCTATGTGGCGTCCAACCACCATCTTGGTGGCAATCCGTTCGACTTCCGTCGACGTGCCATCGGCGAGTAGGTCTTCAGCCCCCAAGCCTCTCAAAGCCGATTGGCTCTCCTCGGTCGAAACGCCGACGGCAGCCAGGAGAGGAACGGCGCGCTGGCGCAGGACATCTTCATCGGGCGATTCGAAGAGAAAACTATCGAAGTCGTAGCCCCGATCGTCGGAGATTTTGATGCGACCGACTGTAAGGTCGATCAGAATTCTCTTGTTGCCGAATATTGCTTCAAACTCGTCGGCCCCCGGAGCGGAAAGCACGACTAGATCGGCGGAGGCTCCCTGGACCTGCTCAAGGGCCTCGATCAACTTCAAAAGGTCGAAGCGCTCATGACAGAGTCCCTGTTGGGGAGTGGCAATCCGGGTAAGGTCAGGGGTGACGTTGACGCGACGAGAATCGATGCGAGCCTCGAGTTCCTCGCGGCGCGGTTCAGATCCTGCATGGGACGGAAAGATGACCGCTGAACAGGTGATGACGGCGACGGCAGGGTACCTGAGCAAAAGCATGGGTTTGCTCCTTCTCGCTTAGCAGTCGGGGAGTTTCTCTCCGTTGTCGGGGTTGCAGCCGCACCAATAATGGAAACGGGATTGAACGCGCTGCCTTCCGTCAACATCGTGATAATCAAGGTGGCCCGCGTCGTTGTACTGGTCGCGACAATCGGACTTGTTCTTGCCGAAGGTGACGACGGTGGCGCACTGGTCGTACGGCCAGTAGGCGTGGTCGAAAACGTCCGATAGATCGGTGAGATCGTCCACCCAATCATCACCCAGGTTATTGTAGCGGGCCGATGCAACGTAGTCGCCGTAGCGATCGGTGTTCCACCAACTGTCGTACGAGATCCCATGAAAACCCATCATGGCGCCAAAGTTGTCGTCGCCGACGTTCCAATACCAACCGTTCTTGAAGACGCAACGTTGGGCCGAGTGGCAGGTTGCAAAGATGGCGTAATTGAGATCGCCCGTTGCAACGTCGCCGAACTTGGCGTTCGTTGTGTAAACGGTACACGAGTCGAAATGTGGAGCCTGGATCGCCGGGTTGCTTTGGCCCATGAACCATGCCGACCAGTAGTTCGCACCGGCTGCGGAATCCAGCGGGTCGTTCTTGTCTCCATCGCACGATCGCATGCCATGAGTTGAGAGGAATACCACGTCAGCGAAGTCGGCTCCGAGGCCGTACTGGCCGTCGTTGCCCAGTTGACCTGCGTCACGTCGGCGAAGTCCTCAGGGTCCACCGCCGCATCGGAGAAGCGAAAGACCGTAGGGTATTTGAGCCTGTGGAACGCTGCTTCGACGCTTTTTGCATCAACGCGCGGAAAAGACAGATCGGACGCTCTACTGCATTGCTCCGGTCCATTGAACTCAGCGACCCCGAAGGCGATGCCCTCGCGGACACCTTCGCCCTCCGCGATAGCAAAGGAGCTAAATCCCAAAAGGGCGGCAATCAGCCAGGCCTTCTCATGCAGTTCGCATTTGCGCATCGCGTTACCTCTCGCGCTCGATTACACGACAGTGCAGTACTTCCTATCTTCTCAATATCCTCTCCCCCCCCTTTTTTGGCCCGTCAAGCGTTACAGGCAGCCCCAGATGGGGTTCGGCCCGGCGACTTTGCAGGCGGTCGGGCTCGGCCGGCTGCTGGATTGTTGACGACACCGGCCGCTGCATGCAGGCCGAGGACTCGGCCGGCGGACGGCGGTGGTGCACCGGCTCGGCAGGAAGAAGAAAGGGCAATTGCTAGATCGGCGTTGGCCTCGCGGTTGCGAGTCGGCGCCGGGGTCGTCGAGCACCATGACGTCGCCGTTCTCGAGGACCGGCACCAGATGATCGCGGACGAACGCCTCTCGCACCGTGCCGCTCGTGCCGCCCCCCGAGGCCGGCGCCGCCGCGTTCCGGCACTGACGGAGGCTGCACGCGGGCTGGCCGCGGGAAAGCCGCCGTGCGAAGCTGATCGCGATGGACGACACCTCCCCCAAGGCCGCGGAGCGGTACCTCGAACTGCTCCGGGCCACGCCGCCGGTCGAGCGGCTCCGGATCGCCGCCGGCCTCTCGGTGGCGACGAAGAGGCTCGCCATCGCCGGCATTCGCCAGCGGCACCCCGACGCCGACGAGGCGGAGGTCCGGCGCCGTCTGGCCCTCCTCCTGTACGGCGAGGAGGCCGCGGCCCGAATCGCCCGGTCGGACCGGGAGCGGGAGGGCCAGTGACCGAGGTCGATCCCCTGGCGGTCGTTGCCCGGCTCGGGAGGGCCCTGGACCAGCTCGGCGTGCCCTGGTTTCTCGGTGGCTCCCTGGCCAGCTCGCTGCAAGGCGAACCCCGTGCAACCAACGACATCGATCTGGTCGCGGACCTCGAGGCCGGGAGCGCGGGTCGCCTGGGCGGCTTGCTGGGGCCGGACTTCTTGGTCGATGACGAGGACCTGGCGGAGGCGGTGCGCGATCGCCGGGCGACACAGCTCTTCTTCCAGCCGTGGGTCACCAAGATCGATCTGTTCGTCGCCCGCCCCGCGCCCTTCGATCGGTCGGAACTCGATCGCCGCCGCCGTGTCGAGGTAGCTCCAGGCGTTTCGATCTGGATCAAGAGCCCCGAGGACTCGGTGCTCCGGAAGCTGGCCTGGTATCGCTCGGGAGGCGAGGTCTCGCAGCGCCAGTGGAAGGACGTCGTGGAGATCCTCCGGCTCTCCGGGCCGTCGCTGGACACCGGCTATTTGGACACCTGGGCCGCGTCGCTCGGAGTCGACGGGCTCCTCGCCCGGGCCCGGGCGGACGCCCTCGCGCCGCGCGCCTGAACTCCGCGTTGCGCGCTCGTAAACCTCGCGAACGCCCCGCTACGACCGGCTGTCGGACCGCCCCGGGCCCGCGCGTCGTCCCTCGCGGTGGGCGGCGGCGGTCCGTCGCCCGTGCCGGGCGGCACGGGTGACGGAGGGCGGTTTCCCTTTCGGCGAAAGGACACGGATGAAGCGGTTTCTCTCGAAGGAGCTCCGGCGGAAGTTCGACGAGCTGGGGCGGATCCAGGCCCTCGAGGAGGAGGGCAAGTGGGCGGAGGCGCTGCAGGAGTTCGGGGCGATCCGGACGCTGGCACGGAAGGCCGGGATCGGCCACGGGATGGTCTCCTGGCGGCTCGCGGTCTGTTCCGACAACCTCGGGAAGCTGGAGGCGGCGATGGAGTACGCGGTGGAGGCGCTCGAGACCGATCCGCCTCGGGAATGTTCCGCCACTCGTTCGAGATCGTCTGCCGGCGGATCCGCGAGACCCTCACCGGCGAGGGCTGGGACGTGGCCGACCCGGCCACCGCGCGGCTCTACGAGCTCCTGGTCCGGGAGCGGGAGCCTGCGGCGCCACCCGCGGTAGGGGGCCTCGGGGCCGCTCGCAGGGCGGGCTCAAGCGGCCGTGTCCGGCCAGTGCAGCTCGACCAGGAGCCCGTAGTGGTCGGAGGGCTGCACCGGCTCGCCCTGTTCCAGCACCAGCTCCACGGCGGCCAGCTCCACGCCGCGGGGGACGAAGGCGTAGTCGAGCCGCCGGTCCGGGGCCTCGAAGTCGTGGGCGTGGGGATTCGAGGCCACCCAGGTGTATCCGGGCTCCTTCGGCCGGGCGGCGGCCCACGCATCCACCAGGCGCTGGGAGGCGAGCTCGATACAGGGCTCGTCGTCGGTGGCGTTGAGGTCGCCGAGGAGCACCGCCCGCGATCCCGGGGCGCAGCACTCCGCCCTCGCCAGCTCGTCGAGCACCAGGCCCATCTGCACCATCCGCACCTCCGTGTGTTCGGGGTGCCAGGAGAGGTGGGTGGTGGCCACCTCCAACTCGCCGAAGGGCGTGGCGAGGACGGCGATCAGGGCCACCCGGGCGTCCGGCGGGTGGTGGCTCGCCGAGGGGAGGCGGCGGTTCCGCACGCCGGTGAAGGGCCAGCGGGCGGCCACGGCGACGCCGCCCTGGTCGGCGCTCATCACCTCCACCGGGTTTCCGTAGGGCGCGAAGGCGACGTGGGGGAGGCCGATCGCGTCGCCGATCGTCTTCGCCTGGTGGTAGAGGCGCTTGCCGCCTTCCTGGGTGTCGGCGTGGCGGATGGTCGTCTCCTGGAAGCAGACCACGTCGGGCCGGCAGGCGGCGAGTCCGTCGATCACCGCCCGGGAGCGGCCGTCGAACCAGCCCCCGCCGAGGCCCTGGAGGTTGAAGGTGACGAGCCGGGCGGCCGCGGCGTCGGGCATGCCGAGACCGTAGGCACCCGGGCGGAAGGCGCCCATCGGCGGCCGGTTGGCCTGCGGCGGACGGCGGCGGCGGTTATCCCCCCGGCCCGGACTGGACGGCGCGAGGCGGCCGGGGTAGGGAGGCTCCCCCCCCGGCCACGGGTCGACGCGGCGAACCGGGCCGGGGCAGGGTCCGCGCCGCCCCGTTGTTGACCGGGTTCGCCTCCGGCCCACGAGGCCGGTCCGGCGAGAGACCCGCGCCGCGCGCGACGGTTTTGGACGCTTCCGCCCTCCGGGGCGATCGGGAGAGAGATGGCCGAGAACTACATCTTTACCATGCAGGACCTGAAGAAGGTCCGGGGCAACAAGGAGATCCTCAAGGGGATCTGGCTGTCGTTCTATCCCGGCGCCAAGATCGGCGTGATCGGCCCGAACGGCGCCGGCAAGTCGACGCTGCTCCGGATCATGGCGGGCGTCGACAAGGAGTTCTACGGGACGGCGCGGCCCGATCCCTCGGTGCGGGTGGGCTTCCTCCCGCAGGAGCCGGAGCTCGATCCGAAGCTCGACGTGAAGGGCAACGTGATGCTCGGGCTGAAGCCCGTGCTCGATCTCCTCGAGCGGTTCAACCAGATCACCGCCGCCTTCGCCGAGCCCGACGCCGACTTCGACGCGCTCCTCGCCGAGCAGGGGAAGCTCCAGGACGCCATCGACGCCGCCAACGGCTGGGAGCTGGACCGCACGCTGGAGGTGGCGATGGACGCCCTCCGGCTCCCGCCCGGCGACATGGACGTCACCAAGATCTCCGGCGGCGAGAAGCGCCGGGTGGCGCTCTGCCGGATTCTCCTCGAGAAGCCCGACCTGCTCCTCCTCGACGAGCCGACGAACCACCTCGACGCCGAGTCGGTGGCCTGGCTCGAGCAGGCGCTGAAGGAGTATCCGGGCACGGTGGTGGCGGTCACCCACGACCGCTACTTCCTCGACAACGTGGCCGGCTGGATCCTCGAGCTCGACCGCGGCGCCGGCGTGCCGTGGAAGGGCAACTACTCCTCGTGGCTCGAGCAGAAGGAGAAGCAGCTCGCCCAGGAGGAGAAGCAGGAGAGCGCCCGGCGCAAGGCGCTGCAGAAGGAGCTGGAGTGGGTCCACTCCTCCCAGAAGGCCCGGCAGGCCAAGGGCAAGGCGCGCCTCGCCCGCTACGAGGAGCTGCTCAACGCCGGGCCGGATAAGCGAGACAGCACCGGGGAGATCTACATCCCCGCCGGTCCCAAGCTCGGCGGCCTGGTGATCGAGGCCCGGGAAGTGAAGAAGGGCTTCGGCGAGCGACTCCTCTTCGAGAACCTGAACTTCAAGCTCCCGCCCGGGAGCATCTGCGGGATCATCGGCCCCAACGGCGCCGGCAAGACCACGCTGTTCAAGCTGATCACCGGGCACGAGCAGGCCGACGGCGGTGACTTCCGGATCGGCGAGACGGTGAAGCTCGCCTACGTCGACCAGAGCCGCGCCTCCCTCGACGGCGAGAAGAGCGTCTACGAGGAGGTCTCCGAGGGGCTGGAGTGGGTGGAGCTGGGCAACGGGCGGAAGATGCCGGCCCGCGCCTATCTCGCCTCCTTCGCCTTCAAGGGGAGCGACCAGCAGAAGAAGGTCAAGGACCTCTCCGGCGGCGAGCGGAACCGGGTGCACCTGGCGAAGACGCTGAAGCAGGGCGCCAACGTGATCCTCCTCGACGAGCCGTCGAACGACCTCGACGTGGAGACGCTCCGGTCGCTGGAGGAGGCGCTCCTCGAGTTCGCCGGCTGCGCGGTGGTGGTGAGCCACGACCGCTGGTTCCTCGATCGCGTCGCCACCCACATCCTCGCCTTCGAGGGCGAGAGCCAGGTGTTCTTCTTCGAGGGCAACTTCGAGGACTACGAGGCCGACAAGAAGAAGCGCGGCGGGGCGGGGGCCCGCCGG
>JAEZJH010000339.1 GCA_023436385.1 Pseudomonadota bacterium | reverse complement strand
GCGGCGGGCTCCGAAGGCCGAGGCGGAGGACGCGCCGGCGGCCGAGCTGTCGGCGGCCTGAAGGCCTGCCGTCGGCGGCGAACGGCGCAACGCCGCTGCCTCCGGCAGCGCGGACCGGTTAGAGTGACGCGGTCATGAACCACGACCTCTTCCTCCGCCGCCCGCCGATCGCCACGCCGCTCACCTTCGAGGAACTCCAGGACCTGATCCGGGACGATCCCGGGCTATCTCCCCTGGTCAACGACGAGCACACCACGCCGGAGCGGCTGGTCCTCGCCAACCCGGACACCGGCGCGTACGTGATGGTGGCGCCCGGCGGTCCGCCCGAGGGGCTCTTCACGGAGGAGCCGGTCGAGGAGGCGGAGGACGAGCTGGGCGGTCTGCCCGATCTCGCCGCGCCGCTCGATCACCTCCACGTGCAGATCCCCTACCTCTGGCCCCGGCCGCTGGCGGCGGAGGGGGCGGAGATGACGGTGGCGCTGGCCCGGGTCCTGAAGTGGGCCCTCGAGGATTCGGCCGATCCGGCGGCCACGCCGCCCGCCGACCGGGACGTCGACGCGGTGCTCCGGAGCTGGGAGGCGGCCCGCAAGAGCCTGGTCGCCGAGCTGGCGGCCGACCCCGAGGCGGGCGAGCTGCGCCGCCTCCCCGCCGCGCTCCTCGCGGGGATCCACGGGAGCAACCGGCGCCGGCGGGAGACGCTCGCCGCCGCCGGCCCCGGGGTGGAGGTGCCGCGGCTGGTGCTGGTGGAGCTGGGCGGCGAGGAGCCGGGCGCCCTCTGCCGCTACACCGCGGGCGAGCCGGTGTGGCTCCCCGACGCGGCCACCCACGTGCTCCTCGCCCGGAAGAAGAAGGGCTTCCTCGGCTATCGGGACGAGGAGGTGGTGGTCCGCGCCGACGAGCTTCGCGCGCTCCTGGGGCCGGCGGAGAAGGCCGGGGAGGCGCCGGCGGGCCGGCGGTCCTACCGTCCCACCTGGCCGGCCACGGACAAGATCTGGGGCACGATCGCCGGCAGGCCTCCCAAGGAGGCCAGCGTGATCGACCCGTCGGGCGTGATCGAGGCGGAGGCCTGAGCCGCCGGAGGGACGTGATGGACGCCAGCGAGAACATCCTCACCAGCGATCGGCAGATCGCGGAGCTGCTCGGGAAGGTGCGCCGGATCGCGGTGCTGGGGATCAAGACCGAGGCCCAGGCCGGCCAGCCCGCCTTCTACGTGCCGAAGTACCTGGCCGAGGCGGGGCTCGAGGTGATCCCGGTGCCGGTGTATTACCCGGAGGCGAAGACCATCCTCGGGCGGCCGGTGTATCGGAAGGTCGCCGACATCCCCGGGGCGGTGGACCTGGTGGATGTGTTTCGGCGGCCGGGTGACCTCCCGGCGCACCTCGACGACCTCCTCGCCGCCCGGCCGAAGGCGGTGTGGCTCCAGAGCGGGATCGCCCACGACCCATTCGCCCGCCAGCTGGCGGAGGCCGGGATCCAGGTGGTGCAGGACCGGTGTCTCATGGTCGAGCACCGGCGCCTCGGGCAAATTGCGTAATACGGCTTCACACAGGTGATGAGTCCTCGCCGGTTGTCTTTCCTCTGGCCCCGAAACGGTCGGACTGTTACCGTCGAACCACCACTTTTTACGGATCCCCGGGATCCTGTCCGTCGACGGGAGCTCGACCGAGGGCCTGTTGCGCGCACGCTTCCGCTGCCGGGGGCTCCGGTTCTCCCTCTCGATGCTGCTGGTCGCCGCCCTGGTGCCGGCGGCCGGGATCGCGGCCTGGGGCGCGCTGGCGCAGCGGAGCCGGGACGAGGAGCGGACGCGGCACCACGCCCTCACCCTGGCCCGCACCGCGGCCCGGGAGTACGAGCGGTGGTTCGACCAGGTCCAGGGCCTGCTCACCGGCCTCGCCACCCTGGCCCCGGTGCAGGACCGGGACGGCGTCGCCTGTAACGAGCTATTCGCGCGGATCCTCCCGCACACGCAGCTGGCCAACCTCGGGGCGATCCGGCCTGACGGGACGGTGTTCTGCAGCGCCGTTCCCGCGAGCGGACCGGTCGACGTCAGCGACCGGGCCTACTTCCGGCGGGCGGTGGCCTCGAGGGATCTGGTCGTCGCCGGGTTCCACGTGGGGCGGGTCTCCCGGCTGCCGGAGATCGGGCTGGCGCTGCCGGTGCGGGCTCCGGACGGCGAGCTGCTCGCGGTGCTCTACGCCGGGCTCGACGCCAACGCCCTCGCCCCGGCGGTCGAGGCGATGCCGCTGCCTCCCGGGGCCAAGCTGCTCCTCGTCGATGCCGACGGCACGGTGCTCGGGGCGAGCCCTCCTCCCGCCCGGCAATGGCTCGGCCAGCAGGTGCCGTTCGAGGTGCTGGGGGCGAGCCTGGGCGACGCCACCGACGGCGTGATCGAGGACACCGGCCACGATGGCGCCGAACGCCTGATGGCGTTCGCCAGCCTGGTCCCGTCCCGGGACTCCTCCCGCCTCACCGCGGTGGTCCGGACCCCCACCGACTTCGTCGGCCAGCGGGCGTGGGAGCGACTGGCCACGGCCTTCCTCTCGCTCCTGGTCACGGCGGTGTTGGCCCTCCTGGCGGTCCGGTACTTCGGCGGCGCCCGGATCGTCCGGCGGCTCGACGCCATGGCGGTGGCCACGGAGCGGATCGCCGCCGGCGACCTGGCGGCGCGGAGCGGGGTGGCGCACGAGGGCGACGAGATCGGCCGGTTGGCCGCCTCGCTCGACGCGATGGCCGAGCGGCTGGAACGGAACGCCCGGGAGCGGGAAGGGCTCGAGGAGGCGCTCCGGCAATCGCAGAAGCTCGACGCCCTGGGGCGCCTGGCCGGCGGCATCGCCCACGACTTCAACAACCTGCTCACCGCCATCCTCAGCTTCGGCCGCTTCCTCCGGGAGGACCTCCCGCCGGACGACGCGCGGCAGGAGGACGTCGCGGAGATCCTCAAGGCCGGCGAGCGGGCGGCGGCCCTCACCAAGCAGCTCCTCGCCTTCAGCCGGAAGCAGCCGTCGGAGCCGCGGGTGATCGAGGTGGGCTCCCTGGTCGCCGGGGCGGAGAAGCTGCTCTGCCGGCTGATCGGCGAGGAGTACCGGCTGGTGGTGCGGGTGGAGGCGGGCACGCCGCCGGTGCTCGTCGATCCCCACCAGCTCGACCAGGTGCTCCTGAACCTGGTGGTCAACGCCCGGGACGCGACGCCCGGCGGCGGGACGATCGAGCTCTCGGTGGGCCCGGGCCGGCGGTCGGACGGGGACGCCGCCTGGGCGGTCCTCGCCGTGCGGGACGACGGGATCGGGATGGGCCCGGAGGTGAAGCGCCACCTCTTCGAGCTCTTCTTCACCACCAAGGAACGGGGGAAGGGGACCGGCCTGGGCCTGGCCACCTGCTTCGGGATCGTCCGGAGCGCGGGCGGGACCATCGAGGTGGAGAGCGAGCCGGGGCGGGGCTCGACCTTTCGCGTCTGGTTGCCGCCGGCGGCCGCGGAGGCCGAGGAGGAGGTTCCGGGACGGCTCCTCCCCGGGCCCCGGGGGATCGGCCAGACGATCCTGGTGGTCGAGGACGACGACTGCGTGCGGGCCCTCGCCAGCCGGGTCCTCGACGGCCACGGCTACCGGGTGCTGGCCGCCAGGGGGCCCCTCGAGGCGTTCGAGCGGTCGCGGGCCGAGCCCGGCGCGATCGCCCTCCTCCTCTCCGACGTGGCGATGCCGGGGATGAGCGGGCCGGACCTGGCACGGGTGCTGGCGGCGGAGCGGCCGGAGCTGCGGGTCCTCTTCGTCACCGGGCACGCGGAGCGGGTGGCCGATCCCGAGGACCGCGCCACGCTGCTCGAGAAGCCCTTCACCCCCGAGCAGCTGATCGCCCGGGTGCGGGAGCGGCTCGCGATCTCCTGAACGTGTTTCGGGAGGTCGCGTCTCGAGACACGTCTGCAAATATCCATGTCTCGCACACACGG
>JAEZJH010000289.1 GCA_023436385.1 Pseudomonadota bacterium | reverse complement strand
GCGGCGGTCAGCCCCAGGAAATGCAGGCTGCCCACCGCCAGGAGGCCGATCGTCCAGGCCCGTTCCGGATCCCGGAGCCCCGCGGGCCCGGGCGATCCCGGCGCTCGCGGGTCGGGGGTACCGCTCCGCTCGCGGTGTCCCGGCTCAGCGTCCGGGGAGGGCGAGGTCGTCACCGTAGTAGTCGAGGCCGAGGTGCGTGATCGGCTCCTCGCCGGCGAGGACGCGGAGCGTGTTCTTCAGCTTGGTGAGCTGGATGAAGAGGTCGTGCTCCGGATACAGGCCCTCGGGGACGGTCGGGCTCTTGAAGTAGAACGAGAGCCACTCCTGCACGCCCCGCCAGCCGGTCCGCTTCGCCAGGTCGAGGAACAGGGCCAGGTCGAGGACCAGCGGCGCCGCGAGGATCGAGTCCCGGCAGAGGAAGTTGACCTTGATCTGCATCGGCAGGCCCAGCCAGCCGAAGAGGTCGATGTTGTCCCAACCCTCCTTCGCGTCGCCGCGGGGCGGGTAGTAGTGGATCGACACCTTGTGGGAGAACTTGCCGTAGAGGTCCGGGTACTCGTCGGGCTGGAGGATGGTGTCGAGGACGCCCGTCTTCGTCACCTCCTTCGACCGGAAGGCCTGCGGATCGTCGAGGACCTCGCCGTCCCGGTTGCCGAGGATGTTGGTGGAGAACCAGCCGTCGAGGCCGAGGAGGCGGGCCTTCAGCGCCGGCGCGATCACCGTCTTCATCATCGTCTGGCCGGTCTTCAGGTCCTTGCCGGCGGTGGGCACGCCCTTCTGCTTGGCCAGCTCGAGCAGCGCCGGGGTGTCGGCGGCGAAGTTCGGGGTGGAGTTGGCGTAGGGCACGCCCTCCTGGATCGCGGCGTAGCAGTAGATCAGCGCCGGGGTGATCCCCGGATCGTTGTCGTCGAGGGCCTTCTCGAGGAGCTCGAGGTTCCCGTGGAACCGCGGCGGGGCGTGGTAGGTCTCGGTGGACGCGCAGGTGATCATCACCGCCCGGTCGGCGCCCAGGTCCCGGAGGAAGTCCCTGATGTCCTGCCGGATCCGGGCGATCCGGGCGCGGTGCGTGGTCTCGGGGACGGTGTGGTTCGCGGCGATCCGCCGCACCGCCTCCGGATCGAAGACGCCGGGCTTGGGCTGGATCGCCTCGAGGCTCGACGCGATCGGCGCGAGCAGCTCCTCGGAGAGGACACCGGAGCGGCGGGCCACCTGGAGGGCGTTCTCGTTGACGATGTCCCAGGCGCCGAAGACCAGGTCATCGAGCTTGGCGAGGGGCACCAGCTCGGAGATCGGGACCACGCGGTGATCCGTCCGCTTGCCGAGGCGCGCGGTGCCGAGCTGCGTCAGGGAGCCGATCGGCTTGCCGAGGCCCCTCCGGGCCAGTTCGACGCCGG
Source organism: Pseudomonadota bacterium (assembly GCA_023436385.1). Lineage (GTDB taxonomy): Bacteria > Myxococcota > Myxococcia > Myxococcales > Vulgatibacteraceae > JAEZJH01. The sequence goes on along the minus strand of JAEZJH010000289.1, from coordinate 4,444 downwards.
CGATGAAGGTGGTGGCCACCGCACCGAGGCCGGGGATCAGCACCGCCAGCTTGCCGGTCGGAGTGGAGGGGGAGGGGCGAGGCGTTGAGCTCATGGGATATCGCTTTCTTCGTCGGGAGGCGGATTCGGCCGACGAGCCGAACCGTCATTCGGGAAGCCGGAATGGCCGTTACTGTCTACTCGCATGAAGCATCGACCGCAAGACCGTTGTTCGCGTCGGTTCCGAAGTCCGACAGTGCCTACCTCCCGAACGGGGGAGGGAACCGCTGCGGCCGCCCTTCGATCGGGTCGAACACCCGTTCCGGGCCTCCCGCTCGCAAACGCTGTGCCGGCCGGCCGGGCGCGCGATCGCGGGCCACGAACCCGGTCTCCGGGCGGTCGGCGGGGGATCGGCCCGCCGGAATTCCGACGGACCGGACGGGATCACGACACCGGAGCGAACGACGGTTCGACCGGGTGAATCGATGAGTCGACGTGCCGCCCCGGCACCGCCGCCGCACCTTCACCCCGGGCCGCGGGACCGGGGGATCGCGGCCCATCCACCCACCCAGCACCAGGAGGGGACATGCCCGCAGTCGAGGAGATGATCCGCGCCCATCCGTCGAAGCCGCCGGTCGGCGGGAGCGAATACGCCGCCTGCCTTCGGGCCTGTGGCGAGTGCGCCCGGACCTGCGGCGCGTGCGCGGACGCCTGTCTCGCGGAGGAGACGATCGCCGCCCTGCGGCGGTGCATCCGGCTGAACCTCGACTGCGCCGACGCCTGCGACGCCACCGGCCGGATGCTCTCCCGGCAGTTCGAGCCGAACCTCGATCTCCTGCACCGGCAGCTGGAGCTGTGCCGTCTCGCCTGCGAGGCCTGCGGCGACGAGTGCGCGCGCCACGGGGATCGGCACGAGCACTGCCGCCTCGCCGCCGAAGCCTGCCGGCGCTGCGAGGAGGCCTGCACCGGGCTGCTCGGCGCCATGCCCGGGGCGGCGCGGCCGGTCCACTGACGCCGGGGCGTGAGCTTCGGCGACCGTCGCCCTCCGCCGCGTCATCCGGAGCTCGTCAGGGCTCCGGGCTCTCCTCCCACCGCCCGTCCTCCGCCGGCGGGTAGATCACCAGATGCCGCCGCGGCTCCGAGCCGATGCTCTCCGCGGCCAGGTGGTACCGGCTCACCATTCGGTGCTGGAGCCGCCGGAGCCCCGAGGGCCGGGGCGCGAGGGGGACGGCCACGTTCTCCCCGAGGACCCGCTGGATGGCGTGCTCCGCCTCGAGGACCGCCTCCCGGACCCGCTCCTTCTCCGTGCCCTCCATCACGAAGAGCGCGTTCCGGAGCACGCGGCGGAGCTCCGATGAGGAGTTCCGCTTCACCGCGTGGACCACGGCCCTCCCGCCCTCGAGGGCCCGCCGGATCCGCGGATCGCCGGAGCGGGACTTCATCGCCAGGATCACCTCCGCCCGCTCCGGTCGATCCACCACCCGGGCCTCCACCGGCAGATCCCGGAGCACCCGCTCCACCAGATCCCGGCTCACCGCGTGGGCGTAGATCCGCGTCGGACCCCGTCGACCGGGCACCGGCTCGGGCGCCGGCGCCGGGATCGGCGCGGTGGCGAAGCGGACCTCCTCGACCTCGACTCGGCCCTGCTCGCCGCGCTTGCGCCGCTCGCCGCGGACCTCGTTCCCGGCGAGGGTGCGGTCCACCGCCTCCGCGGTGTCCCGGTGCACCAGCATCTCGTCCCGGTCGACCATCTCCACGACCACGTCGAAGGTGGGCGGAGCCCGCCGCTCCCGAATCGTCTTCGGGGTCCCGCGGCGGTGGGCCTCCTCGTCGGAGAGGGTCACGGTCGCCACCCCGCCGACCAGATCGGAGAGGGTGGGGTTGAGGATCAGGTTCTCGAGGGTGTTCCCGTGGGCGGTGCCGATCAGCTGCACGCCGCGCTCGGCGATGGTCCGGGCAGCCAGGGCCTCCGCTTCCGTGCCGATCTCGTCGATGACGATGACCTCCGGCATGTGGTTCTCCACCGCCTCGATCATCACGTCGTGCTGACGGGCCGGGTGGGGCACCTGCATCCGGCGGGCGCCGCCGATCGCCGGGTGCGGCACGTCGCCGTCCCCGCCGATCTCGTTGGAGGTGTCGATCACCATCACCCGCTTGCCGGCGTCGTCGGCGAGGACCCGGGCCACCTCCCGGAGCTTGGTGGTCTTGCCGACCCCGGGGCGGCCGAGGAGGAGGAGGTTCTTGCCGCTCTCCACCAGGTCGCGGATGGCGTCGATGCCCCCGGGGATGGCCCGGCCGACGCGGAGGGTGAGGCCGACCACCGCGCCCCGGCGGTTCCGGATCGCGGAGATCCGATGGAGGGTTCGCTCGATCCCCGCCCGGTTGTCGCCGCCGAACTCGCCCAGGCGGGACTGGACGGCGGCGAGGTCGTCCGCCCGCACCGGCTCGTCGGCGAGGGGCACCGCCCGGTCCGGAAACCTCGCCTCCGGGACCCGGCCGAGATCGAGGACCACCTCGAGGAGCTGCCCGGTCCCTTCCTGGACCAGCGCGGCCTGCAGGGTGTCGGGCAGCACGCCGACGAGGAGGCGCAGGTCTCCCTCGGGATCGAGCTCGCCGGTTCGCGCGCGGGTGCGGGCCATCTCCCTCCCCGGTTCCAGTTCGGAGGTTGGCCACGGCGGCGGGGGGCGTCGATGGTGGGAATCGGGGCTGGCGCTGAACGCCGGGCCGTGGAGGAGTGACGCGCCGGGGGCGAGGGCTGGCGCTACCGCGGGGCCCCCGGGGCCGTTGCGGAAACCTGCCCGAGGGGCAGGTTTTCGCAAGTCAAAGATGCGGGAGTTGCGGCTGCAGCAGGCAGCCGCTACTCCCGGACCTCGTCAAAGCAGAGGTACTCGCTGGCCGAGACCACGCCGACCAGCTCGTCCGGCGCGGCGTCGCCCGCCTCGTGGTCCTCGAGGCGCAGCGAGGCCCGGCACTCGGCCGGCTCCAGCTCCGCGGCCAGCGCGAGGGCGGCGTCGACGTCGTCGGCGACCACCTCGTAGACCCGGTAGAAACCCACCGGCTCCGACGGCCCCTGCGGCAGCCGGCCCTCGATCGTGAGCCGGAACCACCGGGCTCCGGGCGAGGTCCGGCCACGGAGCTCCCGGAGGACCTCGAAGGCCAGGGGGTGGGCCTCGTCGGCGAGGGACTCCTTCGCGGCGCGCTCGGCGCCGGCCCGATCGCCCTTTCCGTGGAACAGGGTCTCGGCCAGCTCGGCGAGCAGCTCGCCCTCGCCGCCGATCTCCTCGGTCTCCGGGCCCACGTGCTTCCGGGCCTCCTCCGCCACGGCGAGGGCCTCGTCGATCCGGTGCTGATCCCGGAGCACCGCCACCCGCAGGGCGCCGGCCCGGAGGGCGAACGGTCCGGCGGCCAGCCGGGTCAGGCCGGCGAGGGCGCGCTCCGGATCGCCGGCCCGGGCCCGGGAGAGGGCCCGGTTGTACTCCACCGAATCCCGGTCCACGCCCGGGAGGGCGAGGGCGCGATCGTAGGCGAGGAGCGCGTCGTCGTGCCGCTCCTCGTCGGAGAGGGCGTTCCCGAGGAGCTGCCAGAGGAGCCAGCGATCGGGATGCGCCGCGGTACCCCGCTCGAGCAGCTTGGTCGCCTCGGCGGGCCGCTCCAGCTCCGCCAGGGCCATCGCCTGGATCTCGTAGCCGCGCACGTCTCCGGCGTCGGCCAGGGCCTTGCCCCGCTCCAGCGCGGCGTCGTGTTCGCCGTCGCCCAGCAGATCCAGGGCCTCTTCGTACAGGGTCTCTTCGTTCGTTCCCATCGGCGCTCCCCGGGCCTGGGCCCGGCGTAAGTTGCGGCGCAGCTTCGCGGAAGCGCCGCCGGCCCGCAAGCGGCGTCACCAACTCCCGCGGAGGATCCGGATCGTCGCCCCGGCGCAGGTCGCCGCGCCGGGGAAGGGCAGCCGCTTTTCGCCGCTGCCCAGGGCGGGGATGGCGACGAGGCGCACCTCGTGGTGACGGTCGGGGCACTCGATCCCGAGGACCACCTCGTCGACGTGGCGCCGGGCCCGGTTGGCGATGCTCACCACCGCCTCGCCCCCGCCGCCGCCGCCGCGGAGGGTGGCCGCCGGCGTGAGCCACGGATCGAGGTCGAGCTTCCGGTCGGCGGCAGCGGCCAGCGGTCGGACCAGGAGCCGGCGCTCCACGGGATCGAGGGTGACGTGGAACTGGCCGGAGACGTTGAGGCCGAGGAGCCCCGAGGCCTCGCCCATGGCACAGGTGTCGCAGACCGCCACGGTGACCCCGTCGACCCGGCGGCCGCCGACGGTGGCGCGATCGACCAGCACCAGCCGGACCCGGTGCTCGCCGGTGGCGGCGTGGAGCGTCACCTCCGGTGCGTCGGCGGGCACGGCGATCCCCAGGCGCGCCAGCGTGGCGGTGTCGAGGGTGGTGAGGGTGGCGCCGGTGTCGAAGACCATCCACGG
>JAEZJH010000275.1 GCA_023436385.1 Pseudomonadota bacterium | reverse complement strand
CCGCTATACAGGGTCCATGGAACTCCCCACTCCCGACCGGATCGTCGACGCCCGCGGGACCTTCTGCCCCGTACCGATTCTCGAGACCGCCAAGGCCGTCAAGGGTCTCGGGCCCGGGCAGGTCCTCCTGGTGTTGGCCACCGACCCCGGGATCGAGAGCGACATGGCCTTCTGGTGTAAGAGCACGAAACACGAGTATCTGGGCCTGGACCGGGAGGGGACGGAGTTCCGCGCCTGGGTCCGGACGAAGGGCGGCGAGGGACGATGAGCGGGCGACGGGCCAAGGCGCTGGGGCTGATCTCGGGTGGGCTCGATTCCACCCTGGCGCTCAAGATCGTGCGGGACGTCCTGGGCTGCGAGGTCCGGGCGATCACCTTCTACACGGGCTTCTGCATCACCGAGACCCAGCGGCGCCGCGGCGGCCGCCGCGACGGGACGATGCCGCGCAACGAGGCGCTCCGGGCCGGCGCCGACCTGGAGACCGAGGTCGAACTGGTCGATATCTCCGACCAGGGCTACCTCGACATCATCACGCACCCGAAGTACGGGTATGGCGCCAACGCCAACCCCTGCGTCGACTGCCGGATCGACATGTTCCGCCGGGCGAAGGCGATCCTCGAGGAGTGGGGCGGCGACTTCGTCTTCACCGGCGAGGTCCTGGGGCAGCGGCCGAAGAGCCAGCGGCGGGACACGATGTGGGTGGTCGAGCGCGACAGCGGGCTCGAGGGCCGGCTGCTCCGGCCGCTCTCCGCGAAGCTGCTCGAGCCGACGATCGCCGAGCGCGAGGGGCTGATCGACCGGGAAAAGCTGTTCGGGATCTCCGGCCGGGGCCGGAAGCCGCAGATGGCCCTGGCCCGGGAGTACGGGATCGAGGACTGGCCGCAGCCCGCCGGCGGCTGCTGCTACCTCACCGACGAGTCCTTCGCCCGGAAGTTCTTCGACGTGGTCGAGCGGCGGGAGGACCGGCACATCGAGCGGGAGGAGATCGTCCTCCTCGCCACCGGCCGGCACTTCCGGCTCTCGGAGCGGGTGAAGCTGATCGTCGGCCGGGACGAGGGCGAGAACGCGGCCCTCGATCGCTTCCAGTCCGGCCGCTACCGGATCGAGGCGGTGGGCCCGATGGGCCCGGTGGGCCTGGTCGAGGGCGAGCCGGGGCCGGAGGAGCGGCGCCTCGCCTCGGCGATTCTCGCCCGCTACGGGAAGGGGCGGGAGCTGCCCACGGTGAAGATCGCCTGGAAGCGCGGCGACGAGGTGGAGTGGCTCGACGTGGCTCCGCACCCGGACGAGAAGGCGATCGAGGGGATGCGGATTTAAGGACGGTAGGGCGGCGACTGCTGCTGCCGCGAACCGGTGGGGCGTGGGCGCGGACAAGGACATGTGCCTGCGGCACATGTCCCGAGATTCAAAGACCGAAGTGACGTGACCTCGTCACGTCACTTCGAGCACCCGCTCCTCCAGCCGTCGGCCCTTGGCGACGCCGCTCACCGGGACGTTCTCCGCGAGGAGCACCCGGAGCACGTCGGCGATCACCTGCTCGGCCTCGTAGCGGCCGTCGGGGAAGCGGGCAACGAGGAGCCGGCGCTCGGAATCCCACTCGGCATCGGCGACGGTGGGGAGGGCCCGGAGTCGCTCGAGCGGTGGCTCGCGGCCGAGGACGAAGCGGACCTGGGCGTTGGCGGCGGTGATCGAGGCCATCGAGCCCGCCTGCACCACCCGGCCCCGGGAGACGATCGCCGCCTCGTCGCAGAGCTCCTCGATCTCGTGGAGGTTGTGGCTGGAGATCACCACCGTGCTCCGGCCCTTGAGGGAGCGGATCAGGTCCCGGACCTGGGCCGCCGCCACCGGGTCGAGGCCGGCGGTGGGCTCGTCGAGGAGCACCAACTCCGGCTCGCCCAGAAACGCCTGGGCGAGGCCCACCCGCTTCGCCATCCCGTGGGAGAGGGCGCCGCCCCGGGCCTTTCCCCACTCGCTCATCCCGGTCAGCTCGAGGGCTCGCCGGGCCTCGACCCGGGCCTTGGCCCGATCCCAGCCGAGGAGCCGGCCGAAGAAGGTGAGGCTCTCGAAGACCGGATCGTGGGGCGGCAGGAGCGCGTCCTGGGGCAGCGCGGAGAGCCGTCCCTTGAGGCGGAACACCTCCCCGACCGGCGTGCCCAGGACCGTGGCCTCGCCGGCGTCGGGCCGGACGAAGCCGCAGAGGATCGAGAGGGTGGTGGTCTTGCCGGCGCCGTTGGGGCCGACCAGGCCGTAGACCGAGCCGCCGGGGACGGCCAGGTCGAGGCCGTCGACGGCGGTGACCAACCGGTAGCGCTTGACCAGCCCGCGGGCCTCGATCACCGGCGTCATCAGAGATCCCTCGCCCGGACCAGGGCCCAGGCGCCGGCGAGGAGCGCGGCGATGAAGGCCAGGTAGACGCCGATCCCGGCCAGGAGGTCGCCGGGGTGGGGCGAGAACAGCCGCCCCCAGTGCCGGAACGGCGAGAGGTAGGCCAGCGCGGAGAGGCCGCCGTCGGCGGCGCCGAAGGCCCAGAGGACCACGAAGCCGAACAGCCCGGCGAAGGCGAGGAGCAGCGCCAGGAGCGGCAGCCGGGTCGAGGCCGAGGCGAGGAGCGCCAGGGCGACGAAGGCGAGGCCGTAGAGCATCGCCAGGGACCAGTAGCGGGCCAGGGAGGCGAGGCCGGCGCCGAGCTCGAAGCCGGGGACCCGGACGTTGGCGAAGAGGAGCAGCGCGACGTTGGTCGCCAGGGTGAAGACCGCGAGGAGGATCGCCTGGCCCAAGAACTTGCCGGCCACGTACGAGCCGCGCCGGGCCCGGAGCAGCGTGTAGCGGACGGTGCGTCCCTGCACGTCGCCGGCGATGGCGTCGTAGCCCATCAGCGAGACCAGCGCCGGCAGGAAGAGCAAGGCGGTTACGAAGAAGAACAGCACGATCATCGGCGTCTCCGCCAGGGATCGGGCCAGGGC
>JAEZJH010000257.1 GCA_023436385.1 Pseudomonadota bacterium | reverse complement strand
CAGGTCGCCATCGCCCGGCGGGCGCCGTCGGCGACGAGGAGCACGGCGGCGCCGGCGTCGACCGGTCGCTCCGCGAGGATCGCCGATGCGCCGGCGGCGGCCGCGGTGGCGGCGAAGTCGTGGCCGTCGCGGAGCTGCCCCGGGAGACAGACGAAGAGGGCGCCGGGGACGACCTTCCGCGAGTCGTAAACCACCGCGGTGATCTCCGGATCGCCGCTCCCGGACACCACGCGCGCGCCGCTGCCCTCGATCACCCGCGATAGCCGCATCTTCGTCCGCTCCGTCGCCGCTCCGCCGGAGAGAGACCGGCGGAGCGTTCCAACGCCTGCAACGCCCCTGCCGTTCCCGTCTCCCGCGAAATTGGGGCGGTTTTACACCACCGCGGCCATCCGGCTACAGGGGCTGCAGGCGAATGGTTACCCGGCTCCCCGGCTCCACGGCCGAGCCGGCGGGCGGTTCCTGGCCCACGGCCCGGCCCGTGCCGTCGAGCTCCGCCTCCAGCGACGCTTCGGTCAGGCGCCGCACCGCCGCCCGGGCGAAGAGCCCGCGAACGTCGGGAACCCGCACCGTACCGGCCTCGGGCGGCAGACCGTCGTCCTCCTCTACCCAGCCCTCCGCCGCCGCGGGCTCCACCTTGGCCGGCGCCTTCCCGGCCTTCGGCGGATCGGCCTTTCGGGCGAGCGGTCGGGTGGGAGGAACGCCGAGGAGCTTCAACGCGCCCTCGGCGATCTCCTTGAACGGCGGCGCCGCCACCTGGCCGCCGTAGATCTTCCCCTGCGGCTCGTCGATCACCACCACGATCACCAGCCGCGGATCGTCGGCGGGGACGAAGCCGGCGAAGGAGGCGATCCGCGCCTTGCCGTAGCGGCCCCGCTCCACCTTCTGCGCGGTGCCGGTCTTGCCCGCCACCGGATAGCCGTCGATGGCGGCCTTCTCGGCGGTGCCCTCGTCGGAGACCACCGTCTCCATCCAGCGCGCCACGGTGCGGGCCGTCTCCGGCGCGATCACCCGGCGCACCACCACCGGCACGCCCTCGCGGCTCACCAGGCCGTCGGGCTCGGTGACCCGCTTCACCAGGTACGGGCGCATCAGCATCCCGCCGTTCGCCACCGCGCCCATCGCCGCCGCCAACTGCAGCGGCGTGACGGTGATCGGGCCCTGGCCGAAGGAGGCGGTGACCAGCTCGATCTCGCGCTTCATCGAGCCGACCACGCCGTTGACCTCGCCCGGGAGGTCGACGCCGGTCCGGGCGCCGAAGCCGAAGTCCCGGTAGATCGAGGCCAGCTTCTCCGCGCCCAGGGCGACGCCGATCTTCCCCGAGCAGATGTTCGAGGAGACCATCAGGATCTGCGCCGGCGTCATCCACCGGTAGCCCTCGTGGTCGTGGATGGTCCGCCCGCCGACCCGCCACCGGCCGCCCTCGCAATCGAAGAGGCTCTTGCCGGTGATCGCCCCGCGGTCGAGCGCGCCGGCGATCAGGAAGGTCTTCATCGTCGAGCCCGGCTCGAAGGTGTCGGTGACGGCGCGGTTCCGGACCGCGTCCTTCTCCTCGTTCCGCGGGATCACGTTGGGGTTGAAGACCGGGCGGTTGGCGAGGGCGAGGATCTCGCCGGTGCGCGGGTCGAGGACCACGGCGGTGCCCGCCTTGGCCCGGGCGTCCTCCACCGCCTTGGTCAGCGCCTTCTCCGCCAGGTACTGCAGGGTGCGATCGAGGGTCAGCTCCACGGTGGCGCCGGAGCGGTACGAGACCGGCACCGACTCCTCGGCGAGGAGGGCGCGGCCGCGGGCGTCCCGGAGGCCCTGCACGGTGGCGCCCTGCCCGGCCAGCTCGTCGTCGAGGATCCGCTCGAGCCCCTCGAGGCCCTTCCCGTCGGCGCCGGCGAAGCCCAGCACTTGGGCCGCCAGCTCCTTCTGCGGATAGAACCGCCTGGACTCCTTCACCGTGGCCACGCCCGGGAGCCCGAGGTCCTTCACCGCCTTCGCCACCGCCGGGCTCGCCCGGCGCTTCACCCACTCGAAGCGGTTCTTCGGCCGGAGCGCCCGGGAGAGGAACTTCCGGGTCCGCTCCGGGGAGAGGCCCGCCGCCTTGGCCAGCCGCTCCAGGCCGGCCCGGCGTTCCGCCTCCGTCTTCGCCAGCATCCCGGGGTCGACGTAGATCGAGTCGACCTCGACGCTCGAGGCGAGCGGGCCGCCGTTCCGGTCGCGGATCTCCCCCCGTCGGCCGGCGAGCTCGATGGTCTTCAGGTACTGGTCGCGGGCGAGAGCGCCCAGGTGATCCTGCTGGACCACCTGCAGGTGCACGGCGCGGCCGAACACCACCGCCAGCCCGGCGATCAGGAAGAACGCCACCAGCGCGGCCCGAAAGCGCACGCCACGGAGGGAGTCGGGGAGACCGTCGGAGCCGGTACGGAGCCGGCTCACGGCACCGTCCCGGCGGCGGCCACCGCCGGCTTGGCGGGCGCCTTCACCGGAATGATCTGGTCGTGGGCGGGCTCGACCATCCCCAGCCGCTCCCGGGCGTCGGCCTCGATCCGGCCGGCGGCCCGGCGGGTGGCCAGCTCGAGCTTGAGCGCCTCGCGCTCGCGGAGGAGTTCCTGCTGCCGCACCTGCGCCGCGGAGAGCCGGTAGCCCGCGTTGGTCCCCTCGATCCGCACGAAGGCGTAGCCCGAGGCGATCGCCGCCAGGAGCGCGAACAACGCCACGTCGGACCAGAGGCCCTTCGTCGCCACCCCGCCCTTCCCCTTCCGCGACTTCACGGCAACTTCTCCACCGCCCGCAGCTTGGCGCTGCGGGCCCTCGGGTTCCGGTCCACCTCCCCGTCGGAGGGGACGATCGGCTTCCGCGTCACCGCGCGGAAACGGGGCCCGCCGCAGGTGCACACCGGCAGCTCCGGCGGGCACCGGCAGGGCCGGGTCAGCTCCTCGAAGGCGCGCTTCACCGCCCGGTCCTCGAGGGAGTGGAAGGAGATCGCCGCCGCCCGGCCGCCCGGGGCGAGGAGCGCCGGCACCACCTCGAGCCAGGCGGCGAGCGCCCCCAGCTCGTCGTTCACCGCGATCCGCAGGGCCTGGAAGGTGCGGGTGGCCGGATGGATCTTCGGCGGCCAGAACTTCCGGGGGATCGCCTCGCCAACCGCCTCGGCCAGCGCCGCGGTGTCTCGAATTTCCGGGAGACGGGCCTTGAGGTGTCGGGCGATGTTCCGGGCGAACCGTTCCTCTCCGTACTCTTGGATCACCCGGGAG
>JAEZJH010000598.1 GCA_023436385.1 Pseudomonadota bacterium | reverse complement strand
CTGGGCTCCGGCCAGACGGCGGCCTTCGTCGGGCTCGGTTGGCCGGCGCTCGAGGCGGGCTTCCGGTGGGGCGTCGCCGACTCCCTCGACGTCGGCCTCGAGGGGAGCTGGCAGTTCCCTCGGGCCTGGCTCGAGGTCGATGCCACCACCCGCTACCTGCTCTACGGCCGGCGCGGCGTCGCCTTCTCCGCCGTCGGGCGGGTGGGCGCGTTCCGGAACAACGGCCGCGATACGTCGGGAGGGGTCAACCGCTACGACCAGGGGATCGTCGCCGGCCTCGGCCTCGGGGCCGGCTTCCAGGTCGGCGAGGAGCTGCTCACCGCGGCCGTCGACGCGCCCTTCGCCATCGGCCTCGACGAGGGCACGGCACACCTGCCCCTGCTCCTCTCCCTGGGCCTCGATCATCCGCTCGAGGGCGGCAGCGCCCCGGCGTCGATCGGCATCGGCTTCGAGGCCGGCCCCTGGGGAGTCGGCGGAGGGGGCGAGTCCTTCTTCTACTGGGCCTTCGTCGTCCGGGGCACCCACGGCCTCTAGCCGGGCGCCCGCCACCAGCGTCCCGCTCGCCCGGTCGGCGGAGGCCCGACCGCAGCCGTTTCGTCGTGCCTACCTTCGCCGCGGATCCGTGCGAGGAGGAAGCCATGGCGAACATCGCGTGCATCTTGGGGCCGGACTTCGAGGACTCGGAGTTCAAGGTCCCCTACGACCGCTGGCGGCAGGCCGGCAACCGCATCGACATCATCGGCGCCCAGGCGGGCGAGGAGCTGAACGGGAAGAAGGGCAAGGAGCGGGCGCGGGCGGAGAAGTCGATCGACGACGTCTCGCCCGACGACTACGACGCCCTCTTCATCCCCGGCGGCCACTCCCCCGACCACCTCCGGGCCGACCCCCGCTTCGTGAACTTCGTGAAGCGGTTCGACGCCAGCGGCAAGCCAATCCTGGCGATCTGCCACGGCGCCCAGCTCTTCCTCTCCGCGGGGATCGTCAAGGGCCGCACCCTCACCGCCTGGAAGACGGTGCAGGACGATCTCCGGCAGGCCGGCGCCAACGTGAAGGACGAGCCGGTGGTCTTCGACCGAAACTGGGTGACGAGCCGAAACCCGAACGACCTCGACGCCTTCGTGCAGGCGGGGGTCGAGTGCCTGCGTGCCGAGGCGGGCGCGGGCGCGGGGATCTGACCGCGATCGAGGGGTCCGTATAGTCGAAGAGCCGGCCACCTTGCGGTGACCGGCTCTTCTTTGGTGCCCAGGAGAGGACTCGAACCTCCACGGTGTTGCCACCACTAGACCCTGAATCTAGCGTGTCTACCAATTCCACCACCTGGGCACAGGCGGTGCAACGAGTCGGGGCTTTTACCTGCGAACGCCCCCGGGCGTCAAGCCCCGCGTGCACGAACTCGCGGGGCGTCCGGGTTAGTCCTCCACCTCGTCGAGCCAGGCCATCTGGATCGCCTCGAGGACCTTCTCGTTGCTCTTCTCCGGGTCGTCGGCAAAGCCGGGAAGCTCCCGCACCCACCGGTGCAGGTCGGTGAAGCGCCCCGCGCGCGGCTTCACGTCCGGATGACGCGCCGCCAGGGCGATGCCGATCTCCCTCACGTCGGTCCACTTCATTTGTAGTCCCCCCTCTCGATGGCGGCCTTCCGCTCCACGGGGTGCTCGTCGTACCAGGCGGTCAGCGACTCGGGGGTGATCTCCACTTCGAGATCCTCCTCGCCCACCTCCGCCTGGCACCCCAACCGGCTCGACGGCTTCACCTCGAAGGCCTTGTCGAGGATATCCGCCTCCCGGTCCTCCTGCTCGGAGAGCGAGTCGAGCCCCTTCTTCACCCAGCAGTGGCAGGTGGAGCAGGCGCAGACGCCGCCGCAGGCGTGGCCCATCTTCACGTCGGACCGGATCGCGGCGTCGAGGATGCTCTCGCCCGGCCGGGCGTCGACCTCGATCCGCTTCCCTTCGGCCAGGAACGCGATCTTCGGCATGGCTAGGCGAACTCCTCGACCTTGTGGCCGGCGAGGGCGCCCTGGATCGCCTTCTCCATCCGGCGCTGGGCGAAGGGGGTCGAGACGCGGTCGAGATCGGCGATCGCCGCCTGGATCATCCGGGCCTCGGTGCCGGTGATCGCCTCCCGGAGGGCCAGCGCCGCCGCCTCGATCGCCTCCCGCTCGCCGGGCCCGAAGCCGTTCGTGTCGGTCGCCAGCGCCCGCTCGAGATCGTTGAGGATCCGCTCCCCCTCGACCCGGGCCTCGGCGAGGAGCCGCTTCTCCACGTCCTCCTCGGCGTGGTCGAGGGAGGCGATCAGCATCTCCTCCACCTCCTCGTCGGAGAGGCCGTGGGAGGGCTTGACGGTGATCGCCTGCTCCTTGCCGGTGGTCAGCTCCTTGGCGGAGACGGAGAGAATCCCGTCGGCGTCCACCGCGAAGGTGACCTGGATCCGGGCCATCCCCGCGGCCATCGGCGGGATCCCGGTGAGCTGGAACCGGGCCAGCGAACGGCAGTCGGAGACCAGCTCCCGCTCGCCCTGGACCACGTGGATGTCCATCGCCCCCTGGCCGTCGGCGTAGGTGGTGAAGATCTGGGCCGCGGAGGTGGGGATGGTCGAATTCCGATGGATCAGCTTCTCCACGACTCCACCCATGGTCTCGACGCCCAGGGAGAGGGGGATGACGTCGAGGAGGAGCACGTCCTCCCGCGGCTTGCCGGCGAGGTTCTCCGCCTGGATCGCCGCGCCCAGGGCCACCACCTGGTCGGGATCGATGTCGGCGAGGGGCTGCTTGCCGCCGAAGATCTCCGCCACGAACTTGCGGACCAGCGGCACGCGGGTGGAGCCGCCCACCAGCACCACGCCGTCGATGTCGGTGGGCCCGAGGCCCGCGTCCTTGAGGGCCCGCCGGCAGGCGACGGCGGTCCGCTGCACGAACCCGGCGATCAGGCTCTCGAACTGGGCGCGGGTGACCTCCACCTCGACGGTGCGGTCCTGCAACTTGACCACCGCCACCGCGGTCTCCCGCTCGCTGAGATCGTGCTTCGCCCGGCGCGCCGCGGACATCGCCGCCTGCACCGCGTACGGATCGCGGAGGAGGTCGGCGGAGAGGACCTGCGAGAGCTGCTGGAGGAGCACCTGGGCCAGGGCCCGGTCGAAGTCGTCGCCGCCCAGCGAGGTGTCGCCGGCGGTGCTCCGCACCTCGAAGACGCCCTCCACCAGCTTGAGGATGGAGATGTCGAAGGTGCCGCCGCCCAGGTCGTAGACGGCGAAGGTGCCCTTGGGCCGCCGATCGAGGCCGTAGGCCAGGGCCGCTGCGGTCGGCTCGTTGATCAGCCGCAGGACTTCGAGGCCGGCGAGGCGCCCGGCGTCCTTGGTGGCCTGCCGCTGGGCGTCGTCGAAGTAGGCGGGGACGGTGATCACCGCCGCGCCCACCGGCTGGTCGAGGACCGCCTCGGCGCGCCGACGGAGGTGCTTCAGGATCTCCGCGGAGACCTCCACCGGCGTGACGTGCTTGCCGCCGACGTCGAAGCGGACCACCGCCTCGCCCGACTTCGAGGCGAACCGGTAGTGGCCGAGACGCTGCGTCTCCGGATCGTCCGGGCTCCGGCCCATGAACCGCTTCACCGACACCACCGTCTCGAACGGATGGGTCGGGATCCGGGCCCGGGCCTCCTTGCCCACCAGCGCGGAGCCGTCCTCCTGGTAGTGCACGATCGAGGGCAGGAGCGGATCGCCCGCCTCGTCGAAGGGGATCGACCGGGGCCGGCCGTCGTCGCCGACGTAGCCGACCAGCGAGTAGG
>JAEZJH010000315.1 GCA_023436385.1 Pseudomonadota bacterium | reverse complement strand
TCGCCGGTCTGCGTGGAGCCGCGGCCCTGCCATTTGGTCCAGGTTCCGCCCCCCGTCACCTGGGCGAGCCGGCCGTCCTCGAGCAGGTAAAGCGTGTGCCCGCCCCAGCGACCGTCGGTATCCCTCGGGTGCAGCTTTTCGGCCCCGCCGGCGAGCGCCACGCCTCGCTCCTCGTGGTAGTCGCGCTCGGTGGAGGTGTAGACGTTGTCGTGCCAGCGCGTCCGCTCCTCGCGGACGATCCGCCCGACCAGCGCCCGGATCGCCGGCCGCGCCGCGCCGATCGCCGCCTCGAGTACCGCGGCCTCCGCCGCGTGCTCCGCCGCGAACGCCTGCTGGGTGTCCGCGTGCTGCTCCGCCACCAGCTTCGACAGCTCCTCGAGCTTCTTGATCTCCACCATCGCGTCCTCCGCGTGCGCCGGCTCCTCGCCGGCGTGGGGCCCGGAGCGACCGGGCTTGGCCTCGTCAGTCCCGGGGCGACCAGGAGACCGCGCCGGCCGGGGCCGGGCGGTTTCGGCGGGCTATTCCTCGTCGACGTCGCGCTCGGACCACGCGCGGAGGGCCGCGCCACGGCAGGCCCGGAGCAGCGCGTCGGCCTGCTCCGGGGTGCTGACCGACGGCGGCGCCCAGTCTTCGAGCGAGCCGCCGCCCGGCCACACGTCGAGGAGCCCGCGGTCCGTGCCGGCGGCGTCGGCCGTGGCCTGGAGGTGCTCGGGGACGCCGACTCCCACGCGAACCTCGCCGATGTTGGTGTCAAATCGGGCGAGCCCCGACCACTGCTCCCGCTCCACGATCTCCACTCCCCGGATCTCCATGGTCCCCTCCGTGATTTGCTGCGTGGTGGTGATGGTGGCGGGAGGTCTGCGGCCCTCCCGCGAGTGGCCGACCTCCTACCGGAGGACGCGCTCGGCCGCCGCCTCCGCCAGCGTCCGGATCTCGTCGGTGGTCGGGACCGACCAGGAGTCGGAGTCGCCGTCGCAGTGCTGGTACCAGACGGTCCGCGTCTCGCCCACGAAGACCGTGGTGATTACGTCGAGCCGGCAGGTCGTCACCGCGCCGTCGGCGGTCGCCGCGGGGTCGTAGGTCTCGGGCCGGACGATGAGCCGGCGGAGGTTGGCGGCGGCCGCCTCGCGGGCCGCGACACGGGAATGCCGTTCCCTGGCCTCCTGGCGGGCCTCCTCGCGGCGGGCGTTGCAGGCGTCCTCATCGAGGCAGACGACGTGCCAGCCGCCCGACTCCGAGTCGAAATGCTGGACGCAGCCGGAGGAGCTGCCGAGGCAGCGGTACAGCCGACCCTCGCCGGCCCGGAGGTGGGCCTCGCAGCGGTCGCAGTTCGCGGCGCGCTGGTTGGTGCGGACGCCGGCGGTGGCGGCCGACGCGACGGGGCGGGGCGCGGAGATCTGGCCGGTCGCGGGCCGCGTGGCGGGCGGGCAGTGGACGTGGGACCATCCGCCGTGGGCGTCGGTGATCTCGGTGCCGGCGGGGTAGCGGCTCTGGCAGCGGCGGCAGTAGCCGGAGTAGCGAGACGAAAGGGTGCGGGCCATCGTGAATCTCCCGGGCTCCTCGCCCAGCGCCCCTCGGCTCCTCGCCGTGGGGGTCGCGGCTCCTCGCCGCTGACAAGGGGCATAGTGCGTCCGTCCTTGGCGCGCGTCAAGCTTCCGCAACGCCCCCTCATGGGGCGGACGCAACGTGCTCCGGCGGCTCCGGCTCCCCCGTCACGACCAGGTCGCCGTCGACCTCGAGGACCACGACCCGCCAGCCGGGAGGGAGGCGGTCGCGGACCGCGTCGACCTCGAACGAGAGGGAGGAGGGGACGTCGCCAGGATCGAGGACGCGGGTAGTGGCCACGGGCCGACGGTAGCGTCCGGCCCTGACATCTACCTGCGAAGCTCCTCGAGGATCGCGTGCAGGTCGGCGGCGAGGGAGGCGCGATCGCCGGTGGCCCGCCAGCGCTCGATGACCAGGCCGAGGGCTCGTGACACACTGTCACAGTCGCCCCAGGAATCGGCCGATTCTGGCCCGACGCCACCCGCGCGGTCCTCCGTGGAAAGCCAAGTGCCGTCCGTGGTTTGGACGATTCCGGCGGGCTCAGGCCGAACGGCTGGAGACAGGTTCAAATCCTGTCTCCCCGACCAATCGAAGGGCGCGGATCCGCGAGGGTTCGCGCCCTTCGTGTTTGTGGGCTCCGAGTCGGCGCACCCTCCCCGGTGGTGCGGCTCGGCGCGGCCTGAGACGCCTCCAGCGGGTTGGGTACACGGCCAAGCGCCGCCGTAGCGACGGTGCACCGGGTGTCGTTTCCGATCGTCCACGGGCCGCTTTGGGCGGAGCCGATGCTCAAGGTCGCCGCCGGCACAGCGTCTCCGGGGCCTTCCTCGCCCGCAGCCCCGAGCGCAAGCACGTGACCCGACCGCCGCGCAGCTACTGGGCGCAGTTGGCGGTGGGGAAGGCCGGGCCGCATCTACCTGCGTGCACCGGAGAACCGCTCAGAGCACGTCGAGGTCCCGATCGTGCTTCGTGATCTGCCAGTCGGTGACGGCGTTCGCCACCGGGTACACATCTTCAAGGTCTCCGGATATGGCGAGAAGCTGGATACCGTGTTCGTTAAACCGGTCGGGCCGGCCGAAGGATGGCCCGAACAGGACGAGATCGCCGGTTTCAACATCGGGCCGTAGGCTGCGAGGCTGGACCTGGTGCCCGCCGATCACGGCGCACCCGGTGTTCCTCCGCCCGACCGACTGGTCGGAGATCCGCGAGGACGCAGCGCGCCCGGCGGCGCCAGGATTCCGGGCGTGGGAACGGGGGGTGCGGTCGCCCGGGTCAGATCGTGCTCGGATTCTCCTCGAGGGCGGTCAGGACGTTCTCGAGGTTGAACGAGGCCGGCTTCTGGCGGGGAGGGAACGCCGAGAAGGTCTGCAGCAACTTCGAGACGTAGGCCTGCGCCGGGACCACCAGGAAGGCGTGATCGATCAGCCAGTCCCAGTAGGTGTTGGAGTTCTCGTCGGCGCGCTCGAAGGGATCGCGGCGGAGGTTGAAGATCTTCGGGAGCCGGAGCGGCACGAACGGCTCGGCCCACAGCGCCAGCGTCCGCGCCCGCTGCTCCGCGAAGACCAGCTTCCAGTCGTCGAAGCGGAGGGCGACCAGGTCCCCGTCGTCGCTCATGTAGAAGAACTCGCGCCGCGGGCTGGTGTCGGTTTGCCCGGTGAAGTAGGGCAGCATGTCGTAGCCGTCGAGCCGGACGCGGAAGTACTTGTCCCCGACCTCGGCGCCGGACTCGAGCCGCTCCACGATGTCGGGGACGCCCGCCGCGGAGAGGAGGGTGGGCAGCCAGTCCTGATGCGCCGCGATACCGTTGAGGACCGTTCCGGCCGGGAAGTGACCCGGCCAGCGCGCGAAGCAAGGAACGCGGAAGGCGCCTTCCCAGTTGGTGTTCTTCTCGCTGCGGAAGGGCGTGATCGCGGCGTCGGGCCAGGTGTTGAAGTGCGGCACGTTGTCGGTGGAGTAGACGACGATGGTGTCGCCCGCGATCCCGAGCTGGTCGAGCTTGTCGAGGAGGCGGCCCACCTGCTCGTCGTGGTCGACCATCGCGTCGTTGTAGAAGCCCTGCTGGCTCTTTCCTTTCGCCTCCTCCCGCAGGTGCGTGCGGAAGTGCATGTGGGTCGAGTTCCACCAGACGAAGAACGGCTTCCCCTCGCGGTGGGCGCGGTCGATGAACTCGATGGTGCGGTCGGTGACGTCGAGGTCGAAGGTCTCCATCCGCTTCCGGGTCAGGGGACCGGTGTCCTCGATCCGCCCGTCCGCGAAGGAGTGGAGGACGCCGCGCGGACCGAAGCGCTGGCGAAAGGCCGGGTCCGTCGGGTAGTCGGGGTGCTCCGGCTCTTCCTCGGCATTCAGGTGATACAGGTTGCCGTAGAACTCGTCGAAGCCGTGTTGGGTGGGCAGGAACTCGTCCCGGTCCCCGAGGTGGTTCTTGCCGAACTGGCCGGTGGCGTAGCCCAGCGGCTTCAGCAGCTCGGCGATGGTCGGGTCCTCGGCCTGCAGGCCGAGGTCGGCGCCGGGCATGCCCACCTTGGTCAGGCCGGTGCGAATCGGGTTCTGGCCGGTGATGAAGGCGGCCCGGCCCGCGGTGCAGCTCTGCTGGCCGTAGTAGTCGGTGAACTGGAGTCCTTCCCGACCGACGCGATCGATGTTCGGCGTGCGGTAGCCCATCATCCCGTGGTTGTTCAGGCTGATGTTCCAGAAGCCGATGTCGTCGCCAAACAGGATCAGGATGTTGGGTCGCTTCTGCGCCGGCATGCACCCTCCCTTGCGTTCGAGCCACGGCGAGGCCGTGGCTCGAGGCAAGGTAGTGGCACCCGGGCGCCGGGAGCAGCCGGGAGCGGCCGTCAGACCTTCGCCTGGACGCTCTCCACCTTGTCGGCGAGCGACTGCTCGCGGTCGGTCCGCGTGCCGGCCTTGATCATGGTCATGATCCGCGGGGCGCCGAGGGCGTGCACGACCTCGTGGCAGCGCTTGACCGCGGCGAAGACCGCGTCCCACTCGCCCTCGATGTTGGTCCCGTAGGCGTGGAGTTCGTGGACCAGGCCCGCCTCGGCGAGGACCTTCTCGCAGGCGGCGACGTAGGGCGAGAGCGAGAGGCCGACGCCCAGGGGCACGACGGTGAGTTCGACGAGGACGTTCACGTGGGCACCTCCGGTGACGGTCGTCCCATACCCCAGGATCGGACCGCCGGCCAGCCCGGGCCGGGCCGGCCCCCGGCGCCCCTTCAGAACTCGACCGGATCGCGGCTGATCGGGCAGGTCATGCAGTGGCCGCCGCCCCGTCCGCGGCCGAGCTCCGCGCCGACGATGGTGATCACCTCGACCCCGGCCTTGCGCAACAGGGTGTTGGTCTGGGTGTTGCGGTCGTAGGTGAAGACCACGCCGGGTTCGACGGCGACGGCGTTGTTGCCGCTGTCCCACTGCTGCCGCTCGGAGGCGTAGACGTCCCCGCCGGTGCCGATGGCGCGCAGCTTCTTGAGGCCGACCGCCTCGGCGACCACGTCGACGAACTTCTTGGATCCTTCGTCGGTCACCTCGACGCCCACGCCGGCGTCGGTCGGTCGCACGGAGAAGGCGTGGATGCCATCGACGATGGCGGGATAGATGGTGACCAGATCGCGATCGGCGAAGGTGAACACCGTGTCGAGGTGCATCGCCGCGCGCAGCTTGGGCATCCCGGCCACGACCACGCGCGTCGCGGCTCCGTTCCGGAACAGTGCCGCGGCGACCTGGGTGATCGCCTGCCGGGAGGTGCGCTCGCTCATGCCCATCAACACCACCCCCTTGCCGACGGGCATGATGTCGCCGCCCTCCATGGTGGCCTGGCCCCAGTCCAGCTCCGGATCGCCCCACCAGACCCGGGAGCCGACGAAGTCGGGATGGAAGGTGTAGATCGCCTTCATCAGCAACGTCTCGTCGTGCCGCGCCGGCCAGTACAGCGGATTGAGGGTGACGCCACCGTAGAGCCAGCACGTGGTATCGCGGGTGTAGAGGGTGTTGGGCAACGGGGGCACCAGGTACTCGCGAACGCCGGTCGCCTCGCGCGCCAGGGCGAGGTAATCGGAGCGGAACTCGGCGGGAAGGTCCGAGGTGGCGAGGCCGCCGATCAGGTACTCGGCGAGCTGGCGAGGCTTCAGCGAATCGAGGAACGTGCGCGTGGGCTCGACCAGCCCCAGGCCAACCTGGTTGGCGACGATCTTGCGATCGAGCAACCAGGACCGTGCCTCCGGCATCGCCATCGTTTCGGTCAGCAGCTCGTGAAGCTCGACGACCTCGACCCCTCTCGCGGTCAGCTTGTTCACGAAGTCGGCGTGGTCGCGCTGGGCGTTCTCGACCCACAACACGTCGTCGAAGAGCAGGTCGTCGGCGTTGGAGGGGGTGAGTCGCCGGTGCGCGAGCCCCGGGGCGCAGACCAGCACCTTGCGGAGCTTCCCGACCTCGGAGTGGACCCCGTAACTCGAGCTGGCGGTCTTCTGGGCGGTCATGGCGTGCCTCCCCTGCGAAGAAATGCAGGCAGATCTCCGGACGCGGCGATGTGACGGATTGCGGAAGGCCGCTCTGCCTCGAAGCGGTCGTCACCCGGCCGAAAATTTCCGCACGCCTCCCCAAGCCGCAACCTCGTAAGCGGCGCGGCTGGCCGGCAACGGGGCAGCGTGTCGCCGGCGTGGGGGAGCACCGACGGACCGACCCCTCGCGCTCTCGTCGGCTCGGCGCCCAAGGCCTGCGAGCGGAGCGGCGGGGGCGTAGGTTGAGCCGTCGCGGGGAGTTCGTGCAGGACCTCGAGGAGATCCGACCCTACGTAGAGCTGACGGCCGTGGCGGTCGGGGCCGTCTCCGGTGCCCTGCACGCCCAGCGCCGTGGCTTCGATCTCGTGGGCGTGGCGGTGATCGGGCTGATCGGTGGGCTGGGCGGCGGCTTGATTCGAGACATCCTGCTCGGGTCCGGCCCGGCCCTCGCGCTGCGGTCCCCCGTCTACCTCGTCACCGCGTTGGTGGCCGCCCCGCTCGGAGTTCTCTTTGGCACGCTCTTCAACCGGCTGGCCGGTTTGATCTGGGTGGTGGACTCGCTCGCCCTCGGGCTCTTCACCGTGGCGGGCCTGCAGCGCGCCGACGCGGCGGGGCTCGGCGTCCTGCCGAGCCTCCTGCTCGGCGTGATCACCGGCGTCGGCGGTGGCGTCGTGCGGGACGTGCTCTGCCGGGAGACGCCGATCCTGCTGCTGCCGGGAACGCCCTACACGCCGGCCTCGGTGGTGGCCGGCATCGTCTACCTCGCCGCCATGCGCTGGCTCGGTTTCCTTCCCCTCAAGGCCGAGTTGCTGGCGATCGGGGCGGCGTTCGGCCTCCGGAGCCTGGCGGCGTGGCGGGAGTGGCGCCTGCCCATGCCGCCGGACCTGCCCGGGAACCTGCTTCGGCGTATCCGGCAGCGTCGTATCGGCCGCGACACCCGAGGATGAGGACGGGCGAGCAAGCAATCGGCGACTCGACGG
>JAEZJH010000439.1 GCA_023436385.1 Pseudomonadota bacterium | reverse complement strand
CTCCGGACCGCGGCGGAAGGCCCGAGCCCTGGCCCTCGCCGCCGCCCTCCGGCGGGGCCGGGCGCTCCGCGCGACGTTCCCGGAACTGGCGGCGTCGGAGGCGGCGCTCTTCCAGTACACCGGGGGCACCACCGGCCGGAGCAAGGCGGCGGTGCTCTCCCACGGGAACGTCCTCGCCAACCTGGCCCAGGTGTCGGAGATCACCGGGCCGTGTCTCGACCCCGGGGTGGAGACGGAGCTGACCGTCCTCCCGCTGTATCACGTGTTTGCATTTACCTTGGGGTTCCTCTTTCCCCTCGACCGCGGCTTCCACACCATCCTCGCGCCGCTGCCCCGGCCGCTCTCGAACCTCCGGCCGGCGATCACGAAGCACGCCGTCACCTTCGCCCCGGTGGTCAACACGCTCCTCCGCGGGCTCCTCGCCGAGCCGTGGTTCGCCGGGAAGCCGCCCCCGTCCCTGAAGGCGGTCTACGCCGGCGGGGCCCCGGTCGACGGCCAGGTCCGGGAGGACTTCGAGCGGGTCACCGGGAGCGTGGTGATCGAGGGCTACGGGCTCAGCGAGGCGAGCCCCCTGGTCAGCTACAACCCGGCGATCCGCCGCGACGGCCGGGTGGTCCGGACCCTGCCGCAGGTGGGCGGGGTGGGGCTGCCGCTCCCCTCCACGGAGGTGCGGTTGGTCGACGAGGCCGGCGCCGAGGTGCCCACGGGCGAGCGGGGCGAGATCCTGGTCCGCGGGCCGCAGGTGATGCGCGCCTACCACGGGCGACCGGAGGAGTCGGCGCAGGCCCTCGCCGGCGGCTGGCTCCACACCGGCGACATCGGGACGCTCGACGACTGCGGCTATCTCCGGATCGTCGATCGCAAGAAGGACCTGATCCTGGTCAGCGGCTTCAACGTCTATCCGACCGAGGTCGAGGAGTGTATCGCCACGCATCCCGGCGTCGCCGTGGTGGCGGTGGTGGGCTTCCCCGATCCGGCCACCGGCGAGGAGGTGCGGGCGTTCGTGGTGCCGAAGGACCCCGGCCTAACCGCCGCCGAGGTCCGGACCCACTGCAAGGGGCTCCTCACCCACTACAAGGTGCCGCGGCGGGTCGACTTCCTCCCGGAGCTGCCCAAGAACCCGCTCGGCAAGGTCCTGCGCCGCGAGCTCAGGGAGGCGGAGCCGGACCGCGCCGCGGTCTCCGCGGCCTGACCGCGGAGGGCGGCGGAGGGCGGCGGAGGGCCGCGGAGGGCGGCGGCGCAGGCGGCCCTACCCGCGCACGAAGTGCAGCATCTCCGCGGGCAGCTCGAGCGACAGCTCGACCAGGCCCGCGTAGGCGCCCGCCTCGTACCAGGGCGACTGGTAGATCAGCTTCCGCTTGCCGCCCTTCTCGATGGTGTAGACGTTCCGCTCGCCGCGGGCGAGGAGCCCGGCGAGCTTGCTCCGCGCCGGCTCGGGGTGGCAGTCGAGCAGGTTCTCGCCCACCAGGTCGTGGTCCGGTTCCATCGCCCGGGCCCTGGCGTTCATCGCCAGGATGACGCCGTTCCGGTCGCACACGGTGACCGCGCCGGGAAACTCTTCGAGCCAGGCCGCATCCATGGTGTTGCCTCCGCCCCCGGAACGGCCCGGAAGCCTACACCACCCGGCGGCGATTTCACGCTGGGAAACAATCACCGGCAATCGACGCTAGCGGCGCCCCCCTCCCGGCGGGAACATCCTCCTTTGCCCGACGTCGGGCCGATTGCCCCGAGGACAAGCATGGTCGACCTCTCCACGAAGTACCTGGGCCTCTCGCTCCCCACGCCGCTCGTTCTCGGCAGCTCGCCGCTCTCGAACCGCCTCGAAAACATGCAGATCGCGGAGGAGGCGGGCGCCGGCGCGATCGTGCTCCGCTCGCTCTTCGAGGAGCAGATCGAGCACGAGAACGCCATGCTCGAGGAGCTGGCCGAACGGGCCGGCGTCACCGCCGAGGCCACCAGCTTCTTCCCCCCGGCGCAGATCGGCCCGAAGGCGTACCTCCAGCACCTGGCCAAGGCCAAGAAGGCGGTGCAGATCCCGGTGATCGCCAGCCTCAACTGCGCCGCCCCGGGCTCGTGGAGCGCCTACGCCAAGCAGCTCGAGGACGCCGGCGCCGACGCCATCGAGATCAACCTCTACGTGGTCGCCGCCGACCCGGACGTCGACGCCGCGGCGATGGAGGAGCGGTACCTCGACATCGTCCGCTCCGTCCGTGCGGCGGTGCGGATCCCGGTCTCCCTCAAGCTCTCGCCGTTCTTCACCTCGTTCGCCCACACGGCGCGGCGCTTCGAGGAGGCGGGGGCGAACGGCCTGGTCCTCTTCAACCGCTTCCTCCAGCCCGACATCGACGAGGAAAACCTCGGCCTGGTCAACGTGATGCAGCCGTCGCACCCCTCGGAGATGCGTCTTTCCCTCCGCTGGGTGGCGCTCCTCCACGGGAAGGTCGGCCTCGACCTCGCCGCCTCCGGAGGGATCTGGGACGCGGCCGGGGTGGCCCGGCAGCTCCTCGCCGGGGCCACGGTGGTGCAGCTCACCTCCGCGCTGGTGAAGCACGGGATCCCGCACCTGGTGAACCTGCGCCGCGGGCTCGAGGGCTGGATGGAGGGGAAGGGCTTCGCCCGCCTCGACGACTTCCGCGGCAAGCTCTCCGGCACCGGCAGCAAGGCGCCCTACGCCTTCGAGCGGGCGCAGTACGTCGACCTGATCCTCTCGCAGAACCGCTGAATTCGGT
>JAEZJH010000405.1 GCA_023436385.1 Pseudomonadota bacterium | reverse complement strand
ACCCTGGGGCGCGGCGTCTACGACACCCGTCTCGCCGCCCGATCCGGCGAGGAGTACACGCTCGACGTCCAGTTCGTCGGCGACCTTTGAGCCTCGCGCGCGGAGCCGCGCCGCACGGCCCCGAGGGCCGAACCAGTGCCCACCCATCTCGCGCCGTGCGCGCTCGAGCCCCGGGAGGCACTCGCGGCCGCGTGCGGGGCTACGTGCCATGCGCGATCGCGACCGCGGTGGGCGCACGGTCCGCGCTATCCGCGCCTCGAGCACACCGTACGCTCTCCGTCGTCCACGGCGGCTGTTCCAGCGGCGGCCAGCTCCGGGACGAGGGCCATCTGGTCGGCCACCGCCTCGCCCCCACCCAGTCCGCGCCGTGCCTCGAGCCCCTAACAAAGAAGAAGGCCCCGCCAACCGGCAGGGCCTTCGCGTTCGATCCAGGAGTCGGTGTCCGCCTAGTTCCTCGACCGTGCGGGGCGCGACGAGGGCCGTGACGTCGCGGCCCGGGACGGCCCCGAGGACCTGCTCGGGGAGATGCTATTCCCGCCGGACGAAGAGGAACGGCCCGGCGAATAGCTACGGCTCGAGGACTCCGACGGACGGGCCGTCTCGAAGCTCCGGGAGGACGACGAGGCCGGCGGGCGGTACGCCGGAGCTCGGGACGGGCTCGCTGCGGAGCGGGAGTCGGCGAAGGTCCGGGAGGCGGCGCCGGAGGGCGGACGGTACGCCGGCGCACGGGCCCCGGCGCTGCCGGAGGGAGCGGGGGAGAGGCTCGCCCCGGGCCGACGGGGCTCCGGCCCCGCCCCGCGGGAGGGAGTCTGGACCTTCGGCGAGGTCGACCGGGCCTTCGGCGTCTGAATCTGCGGAGCCGCCGTGCCCTTCCGCTGCTTCACGCCGGAAGGCTGGCTGACGGTCGGGGCACTGGTTCCACGGCGCTCCGCCGGCCGCGACGACTGGACCGCTCCGGGCGAGGCCGCGCGCTGCGGCGTCGCCTGGGCCTTGCCCCGCACCGAGGAGGCGCCGGCACCGCGCTGCACCGCCGGCTGCGACCGGGGCCGATCGAGGCCCGAACCGACCGCGCTCCGCGACGCCGACCGCGTCGACACCGCCGCCGGCGGACGGGGACCGGTGGGTCGCGCCGCGCCCTTGGCGTCGGGCCGGTAGAGCGAGACTCGCCCGCCGCTCGCCGACGAGGTGTAGCTGGTCCGGGCCGGACGGGAACGCGTCTCGATGGTCGCGGTCCTCACGGGACGGCTGGTGACCTTCTCCACGTAACTCCGCCGCGGGCCAGAGTAGACGCGATGCGAGCCGCCGCTGCTCTGCCGCCAGTGATGCGCCCAGTGGCTCCCGTGGTAGTGGTGCACGACCACGTCGTGCCCGTGGTACCAGTGGCGGTGCACCGGGTGGGAGTAGAAGAACCGCGGTCCGATGAAGACCCAGTGGTCCCAGTAGAACGGATACGACGAGCTCCAGGTCACGTATCCCGGATACAGCGGGGCCCAGCCCACGGACGCATCACCATACCGCCAGACCACCCAGGCCGGGCCCCATGTGTACCCGGGGACCCAATACCAGCCGTAGGCGGGCGCGTAAGCCCAGCGACCGTAGTGGTAGGTGGCCCAGCCGAAAGGCTCTTCCGAGACCCAGGTCCACCCGTACCGCGTCCACACCCACTGGCCATACAGATACGGGCGCCAGTCAGAAACCTGCGTCTGCCGATACGGCACCCAGACCCAGCCGTACTCCGGCGTCTCCACCCAGTTACCGTCGGACGCCAGCCCGGCGTAGAAGTCGTCGAACTGCACGTTGCCCCGGTCGCGCTCCGACACCGGAACCTCGACCTCCCGGGCGCCGCCCTGTTCGGGCTCGGCCAGGGAGAGTTCCTCGCGGGCCTCATCGGGCAGGTCGCGGGTCTCGACCTCGAAGTCGTCATCCGGCCCGGCCGCCTGGGCCCAGGTCGGCCCCAGGGTCATCGCCACCGCCGGAAGGATCGTCAGGAGTGCCTGGAGCTTCGTACGCATTCGCCACCTCTCGGGAGCAGCCACACCCTTACGACGGTCGAGCACCCGCCTTGTTCATTCCGCCGCGCCGGGCCGGACTCCCCTGTCACACGGAACCGACCGGGGCCTCCGTCCATTCTGCCCCGTCCTCCCCTCGACCAGCGCGGAGCCCGCTCGCCCCATCCCCGGACCACCCGCGCCTCCGCTCCCCCCTGGAACACCGGCTCCTCGCACGGTCAGCTTCGCCGACGCTCAACGCGTCCGCAATGAGCTCACCTCGCGACACGGTCCGCACGCCAAGCTGGCGACCGGGTGCCCGGTCCAACGGACCTCACCACGGCCTCCCCGCCCGCCCAAACGGTGATCACCCCGACCGCCCTCGCCGCGTCCGCCCTCCCACGCCGTGCGTGGCCGGCCGAAGCGCGGACTTCGACGAGGCAGTCTGGCGCCAGCAAACCCGAGCTTCGGCTCCGCCCCACGCGAACAGCCGGGGCCGAGCGGAGGGTTTTGCCAGCAGCCGCGGAGCCCGAAGGGCGGAGCCAACCAATTGCGCCCTCTCGCGCGAAGCGCGAGTTCGTGCCGTCGGCCCGGGTTTAGGCCGAGGGCACGAATGCGCGACCGAGGAGACAGCCGCGCCGGCCGTGCCGTCCCTCCCACGCCCTACGCGCGCGGCGGGAGCCGCGTCTTCGTCCAGGTCCAGGACAGACACCTGCACGCTGCCGGGATCCCGTCTTGGTCCAGGTCCCGGGCGGCAGGACGAGGACGAGGCGTCAGCGGCCGGAAAGCGGGTTCCCCGGGGCCAGCTCGAGCGGAGACAAGTCGGCGATCGACGGGTTCTTAAAGAACGAGCCCCCCTGCCGCTTTCGCGGAGGGGGGCTCGAGAAATCCGGCAGCGTCCTACTCTCCCACACGGTCTCCCGTGCAGTACCATCGGCGATGAGGGGCTTAACTTCCGTGTT
>JAEZJH010000349.1 GCA_023436385.1 Pseudomonadota bacterium | reverse complement strand
ATCCGGAGGAGGCCCTGGCGCTCGATCAGGGCCTCGCCGCCGCCGCCTCGAAGGAGCGGCGGGCCGCGGCGATCCCGCCGATCGTGGAACGGCTCGCCCCGGCCTTCCCCAACTCGAGGCTCCTCTTCCTGGCGGGGATGGTCCCGTACGAGGCCTCCGACCGGCGGCAGGAGGGCATCGCCGCGCTCCGGCCGATCGCGGAGAAAATGGGGGATCCGTACCTCCGCTATACGGTGATGGCCCTCGCCGCGAACCACGGCGACTTCGCCACCGCGGAGGAGATCGGCCTCGGGCTGGTCCGGGAGGGCAAGGACACGCCCTCGGTGCTCAACCAGCTGGCGTGGAACGCGTTGTTCCAGAGCAATCGGGACCAGGCCCGGCTCGAGGTCGCCATCGAGCAGGCCCGGCAGGCGACGATGCGGGGCGCGAACAAGGACTACTCGCACCTCCACACCCTGGCGACCCTGTTCGCGGAGGTCGGGCGCGTCCGCGAGGCGATCGACACCCTGCGCACCGCCCTCGACCGGAAGCGCGGGGAGCTCGACCACCACGACCGGTACGTGGTGGCCCGGGTCGCCGAGCAGCTCGGCCTCCGGGAGGAGGCGATGGCGGAGTACCGGGCGATCGCCAACGACCAGGCGCCGAACGACACGCCGACCCTGGCACTCCGGCGCCTCACCGCGCTGGAGGGCGCGGTCGGGACCCGGTAGCGATCGGCCGGGGGAGGGCCTGCGAACCGGTCCTCCCCCGCCGTGAATCCGAACACGGTGGCGGTCGTCCCAAGGGCATGAGCACGACCACCCGAACCGCCCTCCTCCTCGCCGCCGCCCTCCTCCTCCCGACCACCTCCTCCGCCAAGGCCCGACAGCCGACCGTCCGCGCCGACGTCTCGGTGGAGCCGCTCTCGCCGGTGATCGCCGTGGTCTCCCCGGCCGGCGCCAGCTGCCGGGTGAAGCCCCACGGTCAGCGGGCCGTCGAGACGATGACGCCCTTCGACCTGGCGGTGCCGCCGGGTAAGGTCCAGATCGACTGCGTTCTCCCCTCCGGCCACGGCTACCGGTCCCAGCTCGAGGTGCGCCCCTCGCAGCGCGTCACCGTCCGGCTCCAGGACCGCGGCACCTCGCGGCCCGGCTGCCCGCCCGGCGGCTGCTCCGGTCCGGCGATGTCGGCCCCGGCCTTCTCCCGGCTCCAGCAGACCATGGCCCGGGAGCGCTCCTCGGACGACCGGCTGGAGATCCTCGAGCACACCTCCGCCACCGCGTTCTTCACGGTGCGCCAGGTCGTGGAGCTGGTCGATCTGTTCCGCTCCTCCGACGACCGCGTCGAGGTGGTGAGGCTGACCGCGCCGCAGCTCGTCGACCGGCAGAACCACGCCCGGCTCCTCGAGAAGTTCCGCGACGCGGACGACCGCGACGAGGTGCGCTGGCTCCTCGGCCTCTGGGGATCGGGGGGACGCTACGCGGGACGCCGGTAGCGGTCACGCGGACCTTCGGCTCCGGTCGTCGACGCCGGTGGTAGAAACACCCGGCCCCGGGGTACCCTGGGGCCGGGTTTGTGTTTGACGGATACACTCGGTCCACGAGGAATCGGTTGAACCAGGGGCGGCGCATCGAGGTCCGGGGCACGGTCCAGGGCGTGGGGTTCCGTCCCTGGGCGGCGCGGATCGCCCGGGAGACCGGGGTCGCCGGGAGGGTCCGGAACCACGCCACCGGGGTGGCCGTGGAGGTCTTTGGCGCCGCCGCCGCGGTGGAGTCGTTCCTCGCGCGGCTTCAGGGCGAGCCTCCGCCGGCGGCCCGGTTCGAGCGGATCGAGGTGGTGCCGATCCCCTTCGAGCCGGTGACCGGCTTCGCCATCGAGGCGAGCCGGGCCGCCGCGGAGCGGCGGGTGACCATCCCCCCGGACCTCGCCACCTGCCCGGCCTGTCTCGCGGAGGTGCGGGACCCGGCCAACCGCCGGTACGGCTACGCCTTCACCAACTGCACCGACTGCGGGCCCCGCTTCACCATCGTCCGGGACGTCCCCTACGACCGGCCGGCCACCACCATGGCCGGGTTCGCGATGTGTCCGGACTGCGAGCGGGAATATCGAGACATCGAGGACCGCCGCTACCACGCCCAGCCCAACGCCTGCCCGGTGTGTGGGCCGCGCCTCTCGCTCCTCGGCCCGGGCGGCGCGCCGTGGGAGGTCGCCGATCCCCTCGCCGCGGCGGCGGCCCTCCTCCGGGATGGGGCGGTGGTGGCGGTGAAGGGCCTGGGCGGCTTTCACCTCGCCTGCGATGCCGGCTCCGACGCGGCGGTGGGGACGCTCCGGGAGCGGAAGCGGCGGCAGGAGAAGCCGTTCGCGGTGATGGTCGCCGACCTCGCCGCCGCGGAGGGCCTGGCGTTCCTCACCGACGCCGAACGCCGGCTCCTCGCCGGCGTCGAGCGGCCGATCGTCCTCGCCCGGCGCCGGGAGGGCGCGGCGCTCTCGCCCACGGTGGCGCCCGACACCGATCTCGTCGGCCTCCTCCTCCCCTACACCCCGCTCCACCACCTCCTCCTCGCCGCCGTCGGCCGGCCCCTGGTGATGACCTCCGGGAACCTCTCCGAGGAGCCGATCGCCATCGGGAACGACGAGGCGGTGGCGCGGCTGGCCGGGATCGCCGACGCCTTCCTGGTCCACGACCGGGAGATCGAAAGCCCCTGCGACGACTCGGTGGCCCGGGTGATCGCCGGGCAACCGGTCCTGTTTCGCCGCGCCCGGGGCTACGTGCCCCGGGGGATCCCGGTGCCCCGGCCCTTCGCCCGGCCGGTCCTCGCCGCCGGCGCCCACCTCAAGAACACCTTCCTCCTCGGGATCGGCGACACCGCCTGGCCCGGGCCCCACGTCGGCGACCTGGAGAACCTCGAGACCTACCGCGCCTACGAGGAGGGGATCCGCCGGCTGACCCGCTTCCTCCGGACCGAGCCGGAGGTGATCGCCCACGACCTCCACCCGGCCTACCTCTCCACCCGCTACGCCCGGGAGAGCCCGGCGCCGGTAAAGGTCGCGGTGCAGCACCACCACGCCCACGTGGTGGCGGCGATGGCCGAGCACGGGCTGGAGGGCCCGGCCCTGGGCCTCGCCTGGGACGGCACCGGGCAGGGCGACGACGGCACCGCCTGGGGCGGCGAGCTGCTCCTCGCCGACTTCGCCGGCTACCGGCGCCTCGCCACCCTCCGGCCGATCGCCCTCGCCGGCGGCGACCGGGCGATCCGGGAGGTCTGGCGGATCGCCCTCGCCGCCCTCGACGACGCCTTCGACGGCGACCCGCCGCTGGCAAAGCTCCCGGTGTTCGCCGCGATCGCCGCCGGGGACCTGGCGGTGGTGCGCCGGCTGATCGCCCCCGGCGTCAACGCGCCCCGGGCCCACGGCGCCGGCCGCCTCTTCGACGCGGTGGGGGCGATCGTCCTCGGCCGGGCCGCGGCCCGCCACGAGGGCCAGGTGGCGATCGCCCTCGAGCGGGCGGCGGGGAGCGACGAGGGCCGCGCCTATCCCTTCGAAATCCGGGGCGACGGTCCGGCGACGATCGACTGGCGTCCGCTCCTCCGGGCGGTGGTCGACGACCTCCTCGCCGGCCGGAGCGCCTCCACGGTGGCAGCCCGCTTCCACCGGACCCTGGCCGCCGCCGCCGCGGAGCTGGTCCGGAGCGCACTCGCCGTCCACGGAGCCCTCCCGGTCGTGGTATCCGGTGGGTGTTTCCAGAACGCCCGGCTGACGGAGGGCCTCGTCGCCTCCCTCGACCGCCGGGTCCGGCTCTACCTGCCCTCCGCCCTGCCGCCCGGGGACGGCGGCCTCTCGCTCGGCCAGGCGATCGTGGCCGATACCCTCGCCCGCCGGGCGTAGAAGGGAGTCGACACATGTGTCTCGGAGTTCCGGGCAAGGTCCTCGCGGTGAACGGGAACCTCGCCACCGTCGACTTCTTCGGCGTGCAGCGGGAGGTGCGGCTGGAGATCTGCGACGCGCCGGTGGCGGTGGGCGACTACATCCTCAACCACGTCGGCTTCGCCATCCACCGCATCCCCGACGACGAGATCGACGAGACCCTGGCGCTCTTCGACCAGATCCTCCAGGCGGGCCAGGAGGACCTGATGGCCGCCGACGTCCGCGGGGAGATCGCCGCCGCGAAGGAGGAGCCCCGTGGCGAGTGACGCCGTGCGTCCCGCGGAGGCGGCGCAGCTCCGGTTCCGCGATCCGGAGCGGGCACAGCGCCTCGCCGATGCCCTCGACCGCGTCTACCGGGAGCTCCGGCGCCCGGTGACGGTGATGCACGTCTGCGGGAGCCACGAGCAGGCGATCGCGCGGTTCGGGCTCCGGGCGGCGTTTCCGATGGGGCTCGAGGTGATCATGGGGCCGGGCTGCCCGGTCTGCGTCACCGACATCCCCGAGGTCGACGAGGGCGTGGCCCTGGCCCGGGCCGGGGTGCGGCTCGCCACCTACGGCGACATGCTCCGGGTCCCGGGGACGGTGCAGTCGCTGGGCGACGCCCGGGCCGCGGGCGCGACGATCGACGTCGTCTACTCGGTCACCCAGGCGGTGGAGCTGGCCCGCTCGATCGACGAGGAGCTGGTCTTCTTCGCCACCGGCTTCGAGACCACCGCGGTGGCCACCGCGGCGGTGGCCCTCGCCGATCCCCCCGAGAACTTCTCGATCCTCTCCGCCCACAAGTACATCCCGCCGGCGATGGAGATCGTCGCCCGCCTCCCCGGCTCCCGGGTCGAGGGGTTCCTGGCCGCGGGCCACGCGGCGGCGATCACCGGCTCCGGGGTCTTCGAGCCGTTCGTGGAGCGGCACCGGCTGCCGGTGGTGGTGGCCGGCTTCGAGCCCCTCGACATCCTCGCGGCGCTGGTGCGGCTCCTCGAGCTGGTCCGGGACCGCACCCCGGCGGTGGGGAACCTGTATCCGCGGTGTGTCACCCGGGAGGGCAACCGGCCGGCGCTGGCGACGCTCTGGAAGGTGTTCGAGCCCGCCGGCGGCCGCTGGCGGGGGATCGCCGACATCCCCGACGGGAACCTCCGCCTCCGAAACGAGTTTTCGCACCTCGACGCCCGGAAGCGCTTCCGCATCGATGGCGCCGCCGTCCGCAATTCCGCGCCGCCGCGGCGGACCGCCGGGTGTATCTGCGGCGACATCATGACCGGCCTCCGCAAGCCGACCGATTGCCCGTTGTTCGGGACCGCCTGCCGGCCCGATGCCCCGGTAGGCGCGTGCATGGTCTCGAGCGAGGGCACCTGCAAGATCTGGCACCAGTACGGCGGCGTCCCGGATCTCCGGGAGGTGGGCAAGTGAAAAACGGAGACGAGCGGATCGCCTTGAAACACGGCTCGGGGGGCCGGGCGATGCGGTCCCTGATCGAGGGCGTGTTTCTCGAGGGGCTGGGGGGCCCGGTGGACGGCGTCGGCCTCTCCGCCCTCGACGACGGCGCGGCGATCCGGGTCGGAGACCGGTGGCTGGTGGTCACCACCGATTCCCACGTGGTGCAGCCGATCTTCTTCCCCGGCGGCGACATCGGCCGGCTGGCGATCTCCGGCACGGTCAACGACCTGGCGATGATGGGCGCCACCGAACCGCTCGGCCTCACCAACGCGGTGGTGATCGAGGAGGGCTTCCCCACCGCCGACCTCGAGCGGATCCGCGACTCGATGCGGGCGGCGCTCCGGGAGGCCGGGGCGGTGGTGGTCACCGGCGACACCAAGGTGATGGGCCGCGGCGAACTCGACGGGATCGTGCTCAACACCGCGGGCTTCGCCCTCTGCGACCGGGTGATCACCGACGCCGGCCTCCGGCCCGGCGACCGGGTGATCGTCACCGGCACCATCGGCGACCACGGCTTCACCATCCTCTCGCTCCGGCACCGGCTCGGCCTCGACGGCGACCTCCGGTCCGACGTCGCCCCGGTCAACGGCCTCATCCGCGCGGCGCTCTCCGCCGGCGGCGAGGCGATCGTGGCGATGAAGGACCCCACCCGCGGCGGCCTCGCCTCCGCGCTCCACGAGATGGCGGAGAAGGGGAAGGTCTCGATCCTGGTCGAGGAGGCAAAGGTGCCGCTCCGGCCCGAGGTGCGGGCGGCGGCGGAGCTCACCGGGATCGACCCGCTCTTCGTCGCCAACGAGGGCAAGGCGGTGATCGGCGTCCGGCCCGAGGCGGCGGACCGGGTCCTCGCGGCGCTCCGCGCCCATCCCCAGGGCCGCGACGCGGCGATCGTCGGCACCTGCCACCCGGAGCGGCCGGGGGCGGTGATCCTCGACACCGGCTTCGGCCGGCGCCTGGTCGGGGAGCTCGAGGGCGACCCGATGCCGCGGATCTGCTAGCCCGGAGCGCGCGATGCACGAGTACTCGATCGTCCAGGCGCTGGTGGAGCGGATCGCCGGGGAGGTGAAGGCCCGGGGCGCCACCGCGGTGCACCGGGTCGGGGTCCGGGTGGGCGAGCTGTCCGGCGTCGAGCCGGAGCTCCTGGTCACCGCCTTCGCCACCTTCCGGGCCGGCACCTGCTGCGAGGGCGCCGCCCTCGAGGTGAACTACGTGAAGGCCGCCTGGGCCTGCAAGGCCTGCGGCGCGCCGATCCCCACCGGCGAGCGCCTCGCCTGCCCGACCTGCGGCGGCGCCGCCCGGCTCGCCCGGGGCGACGAGATCTACCTCGACCAGCTGGAACTGGAGATCCCCGATGTGTGACACCTGCGGCTGCGGCGACACCAACCTGGTTCCGGTCGAGCTCCACGAACGCATCCTCGCCGGCAACGACCGGACGGCCGCCCACAACCGTCTCCATTTTCGCGAGCAGGGCGTCCTCGCCCTCAACCTGATGGGCTCGCCGGGGGCCGGGAAGACCGCGCTCCTCGAGGCCACCGCCCGGGCCGCCGGCGGCCGCTGGAAGCTGGGGGCGGTGAGCGGCGATCTCGCCACCGACCACGACGCCCGCCGCCTCGAGAGGGCGGGCATCCCCTCGGGGACGATCACCACCGGCTCCGGCTGCCACCTCGACGCGGAGCTGGTCCACCACGCCCTCCACGACTTCCCGGTGCGGGACCTCGACGTCTTCTTCATCGAGAACGTCGGGAACCTGGTCTGCCCGGCGGTCTACGACCTCGGCCAGGAGGCCAACGTGGTCGCCCTCTCGATCACCGAGGGCGAGGACAAGCCGCTCAAGTACCCGGTGATGTTCCGCAAGGCCGACCTGGTGGTCCTCACCAAGTGCGACCTCGCCCCGCACCTCGACGTCGACCTGCCGGCGATCCACGACGCCCTCGCCCGGGTGATGCCGGAGCCCCGCGTGATCGAGCTCTCCGCCCGGACCGGTGCCGGCCTCGACGCCTGGATCGCCTGGCTCGAGGAGCAGCGCCGCGCGCTCCCGACCGCCACCGGCGGCCACCACCACCACGGCTGATTCGCGGGCTCCGCGGGGCCCACCTCCGCTGCACGCGGCGCCTCGACCGTGCTCCCTCCGGCCTCGACCGGGAGGCCACCCTTCCCATCCCCGGGGTCGGGGTGGTAGAGGCGGCGCGCCGGATCGTTCCTACCGCCGGCGCCATCGCCCCACCCGGGCCCCGAACCGCACCGCCAGGGCGGGTTGCGCATCCGTGTTTCATCCATGACCGATACAGCCTCGCCGCCGCTGGAAGCGGTCGACCGCCCCACCATCCCGGTGACCCGGGGGGTCGAGCTGCTCCTCGGGCTCCTCACCGCCTTCGGCCCGCTCTCCATCGACCTGTATCTGCCGGCGATGCCGACCATCGCCGAGTCCCTGGGGACCAACGCGGCCGGCGTCGGCGCTACCCTCGCCGCGTACTTCATCGGCATGGGCTCGGGACAGCTCTTCGCCGGTCCGCTCCTCGATCGCTACGGGCGGCTCAAGCCGCTCCGCGCCGGCCTGGCGCTCTACATCGTCGGCTCCCTCGCCTGTGCGCTGGCGCCGTCGATCGAGGCCCTGGTCGCCGGCCGGGCGGTGCAGGGGCTGGGCGGCGCGATCGTCCTGGTGGTGCCCCGGGCGGTGGTCCGGGACCTCCGCTCCGGCGCCGCGGCGGCGCGGATGCTCTCGCAGCTGGTCCTGATCATGGGCGCGGCGCCGATCGTCGCCCCGCTCCTGGGTGGCGCCATCCTCTCCACCCTGGGCTGGCGGCCGATCTTCGGGCTCCTCGCCGTCTTCGCGACGGCGGCGCTGGCGGTGATCCCCCGGCTCCTGCCGGAGACCGCGCCCGCCCCCGTCCCCGGGGCCTCGCTCCGGGGGAACGTGGCCGAGCTGCTGCGCGACCGGAGCTTCGTCGGCCAGTCCCTGGCGGTCTCCTTCGCCGGCGCGGCGATGTTCGCGTACATCGGGGCGGCGCCCTTCGTGTTCATCACCCTCCACGGGATCCCGGCCGAGCGCTTCGGCTGGTTCTTCGGCGCCAACGCGGTGGCCTACGTCGCCTCCTCGCAGCTGAACCGAGCCTTCCTGCGTCTCGTCCCGCCGGACCGGGTGCTGGCGATCGCCTCCCGGCTCAACGCCACCCTGGGCCTCGTGGTGCTGGTGGTGGCCGCCACCGGCGTCGGCGGCCCCTGGGGGATCGGGCTGGTGCTCTTCGCCTTCATGGGGACCCTGGGTTGCGTCTCGCCCAACGCCACCGCTCTGGCGCTCGAGGGGCAGGCGAAGCGGGCGGGCCTCGCCTCGGCGGTCCAGGGCGCGGCCAGCTCGACGGTGTCCGCCCTGGTCGCCTGGTCGGTCGGCGCCCTCAACGACGGCACCGCGGTGCCGATGGGCGCCGGGGTGGCGGTCTGCGCGTTGGTCGCGGCGATCCTCGCGGCCCTCTCCGCTCCGTCGCGGCACACCCGGTAGCGCCCCGCCCCACGTTGGCGCATTGACACCGCGGACCGCGATCGCCTATTCCGCCGCGGCCATGTCTCGCGGGACCGACAGCACCGGGTCACATTCGCGCGCCGGCGCCTACGCCGACTCGACGCGCCGGCCGAACCCGGCCCCGCTCCACCGGGACGGGAATCCCCACCGATGAGAAAACGCTACGAGGCGGCCCTGGCCGCCCTCCCCTCCGTCTTTCCGCAGGTCTACCTGCGTCCCTTCTTCGCCTTCCACGACGCGTTCCGCGAGGGCTACGGCGCCCGGAACTTCCGCGCCGACGCCATGGCCGGCCTGGTGGTGGGCATCGTCGCCCTGCCGCTCTCGATGGCCCTGGCGATCGCCTCCGGCGTGCCCCCGCAGCACGGCCTCTACACCGCGATCATCGCCGGCGCAGTGATCGCGGCGATGGGCGGCTCCCGCACCCAGGTCTCCGGCCCCACCGCCGCCTTCGTGGTGATCCTGGCGCCGATCGCCGTGAAGTTCGGCCTGGGCGGCCTGCTCGTCGCCACCCTGCTGGCCGGCGTCTTCCTCTGTGGCCTGGGCCTGTTCCGCACCGGCCGGCTCATCCA
The DNA here is from genome assembly GCA_023436385.1 of Pseudomonadota bacterium. Classification (GTDB taxonomy): domain Bacteria; phylum Myxococcota; class Myxococcia; order Myxococcales; family Vulgatibacteraceae; genus JAEZJH01. The sequence continues at coordinate 544 of JAEZJH010000349.1, read as the reverse complement.
ATACATCCCGTATCCGGTCACCGCCGGCTTCACCGCGGGCATCGCCGTGGTGATCGCCACCCTGCAGGTGAAGGACTTCCTCGGCCTCACCGTGCCGGTGATGCCCGAGCACTACATCGATCGCCTGAAGGCCCTGGGTGCGGCCCTGCCCACGCTCCACTGGCCCGACCTCTTCATCGGCGCCCTCACCCTGGCGATCCTCATCGTCATGCCGCGGCTCACCAAGAAGGTCCCCGGCGCCCTGGTGGCCCTGGGCGTCGCCGCGCCGCTGGCGGTGCTCCTCACCTGGCTCCTCCCGGAGCTCGGGATCGCCTTCTCGGTGGACACCATCGGCAACCGCTTCCACTACTTCGTCGACGGCGTGAAGATCCCGGGGATCCCCCAGCTCCCGCCGCTCCCGGCGCTGCCCTGGAACTTCGGCGGCCCCGACGGGAAGCCGCTGGAGCTCAGCTGGGAGCTGATCCGCCAGCTCGGCCCCTCGGCCTTCGCCATCGCCATGCTGGGCGCGATCGAATCGCTCCTCTCCGCGGTGGTCGCCGACGGT
>JAEZJH010000295.1 GCA_023436385.1 Pseudomonadota bacterium | reverse complement strand
GTCCAGGCCCTCCCGGCGGAGGCCCGCGAAGAGCCCGCGACGGCGGCGCGTCCCGCCGCGGTCCGGCCCAAGCTCCGGTCGGTGCCGGGGGAGGCCGGGCCGACGGCGCTGGAGGTCCGGATCCTCTGGGGCGACCAGGCCCTGGGCGGCGCGATGTTCGACAAGGAGACCCAGGTCACCGTCGGACCGGGGAAGGGCGCGACCTTCCAGGTGGAGGCGGCGTTCGTCCCCGCCGAGGCGTTCCCGCTCCTCCGGCGCGACGGCGAAGACTGGTACCTCCGCTACACGGAGCGGATGGGCGGCGAGCTGCGCCGCCGCGGCGAGACCGTTCCGCTCGCCGAGCTCGCCGCGCGGGGGATCGCCCATCCCGGCGACGACGGGGCCATGGAGGCCAAGGTTCCGGTGGACGGCGGCGCCTGGGTCGACCTGGGCCACATCCAGGCGGTGATCGGCTTTAAGGCCAAGCCCAAGCCGGCGGTGGTGTCCCTGGTCGAGCAGCTCGACTTCCGGTTCCTGAACCTGCTCCTCGTCTTCGGCTTCCTCGCCGCGGGCGCGGTGGTGGCCTTCGAGAACATGGCCTTCGACACCGACCTGGTCGCCGACGACCTCTTCACGAACACGGCCCGGTACACCCGGCTGATCCTCAAGCCGCCGGAGAAGAAGAACCCGCTGCTCCAGCGGCTCCGCTCGCTCGAGGGGCCGAAGGGCCCGCGCGAGATGGCGGCGAAGCACCGGGGCGACGAGGGCCAGATGGGCAAGAAGGACGCCCCGCGCCGCAACACGCGCTCGGCGCCCCAGGGCGATCCCAACGACAAGGACCTGGTCAAGAACCAGGGCCTGTTGGCGATGCTCGGCCGCGGCCAGGCGGGCCTCTCCACCATCTTCGGCACCGGCGGCCTGGGCGGCGATCTGAAGGGCGCCATCGGCGGGATCACCGGCTCGTCGGTGGGCGACGCCCACGGCTTCGGCGGCCTGGGGCTGAAGGGCACCGGCGGCGGGGGCGGCGGCGTCGGCAACACCATCGGCGTCGGCGACATCGGCACCAAGGGCCGCGGCGGCGGGCTCGGCAGCTACGGCACCGGCGTCGGCGGCCTGGGCCGGAAGGGCTCGGCCGAGGTCTCGATCGACTCCGGCGAGGCGCTGATCATGGGCTCGCTCGACAAGGAGCTGATCCGCCGCGTCATCCAGCAGCACCGCTCGCAGATCCGGTACTGCTACGAGTCCGAGCTGGTCCGGAACCCGAAGCTGGGCGGCAAGGTGGCGGTGAAGTTCGTGATCACCGCCGACGGCAGCGTCTCCTCGGCGATCACCGCCCAGACCACCATGAACGACGCGAAGGTGGAGAGCTGCATCAACGCCCGGGTGAAGAGCTGGCAGTTCCCGAAGCCGAAGGGCGGCGGGGTGGTGATCGTCACCTATCCCTTCCTCTTCAAGCAGTCGGGCGAGTAAGCGCCGCACCGCCGGCGGCGCCCCGACGCGCCGCCGCCCTCCAGGTCCGGCAGCCGCCCCCGTCTGCGGGGAAGCGGTTGCCGGACATTCGTGTTTTAGGGCAAAACTGCCGTCCGACCGTACGCGCTCCCGGAGGCCGAGGCGTCGCCGGGGTGTTCGGCCCCGGCGGAAAGTTGCAGTGCGGGCCTTTCGCCCGGCGCCGGAAGGGTTAGAGGCGGTGGGCACGTGCCCCCGATCGTGCTTTCGGGGCCCAGCCGAGAGGAACCATGACCGGAACGGCAGTCGTCCGCGACACCCTTTGCCCGTCCCCGCTCCCGGGGCTGCCGGGTTGGACCTGGGCCGATCTGCACGATCCCGTCGGTCTCGAACGCCTGCACGGGGAATTCGTCCGCCGGCTCGAGTCCGCCGACCCCGCCCTCGCGGCGCGTTTCGCCGCCTACCGGGCGAGTGGCGGTGAGGCGCCGCCGGCGGAGGCCTCCGCCCTCCTGGTCGAGGTGGCGAAGCACCTCTCCGCCTTCGTCGCCGGGGTCTTCGGGGTCGAGGGAGAGCGGGACGAGCTGAAGCGGGCCCTCGATCGCGAGGCGCACGTCACCCGGCTCCGGTCGGAGTTCTTCCTGAAGCGCGTCTTCCGCAAGGGCGCGCCGAACCGGCCGGTGGCGGAGGAGTACGCCGACCTCGACCGCCGCGCCCGGGGCCTCCTCTTCCGGCTCGCGCCCGAGGTCCTCGACGGCCCCGACGCGGAGGGCGCCTTCGCCGCCGCGGTCGCGGAGCTCCTCGACCTGCAGAAGGCGGTTGACCGGAAGCCGACGCCGCGGCTCTCCGAGCTCCCCGACGCGGTCCGGGCTGGACTGGCCAAGGTGCGGGCCGCCTGCGTCGGCTCCGCCGCGGCGCTGGCCGAGGGCGGGGCGTCGATCCCCGACTGCCCCGACTCGAACGCCGAGCTCCTCCGGAACGTGCTCTCGCTCCTCGATCGCTGGTGCTTCGTCCGCACCCTGCACCCGGAGGGCCGGGAGCGGATCGCGGGCTGGGTGAGCCACCGGCTCCCGCACAAGTGGGATCTCGACGACCTGGTGGAGCTCCGCTGCCCGGATCCGGCGCTGCCGGAGACGATCGAGGGACCGGCCGAGCACCGCCGCCGCCGCGACGGCTTCGGCCTCACCGATCTGCGGGGCACCCGCCGCGAGGTGCAGGTGGAGGCGGGCTACTGTCTCCGCTGCCACGAGCGCGCCAAGGACTCCTGCGCCAAGGGCTTCTGCGAGAAGGAGCCCACCGCCGACGGACGGCTGCCGTTCAAGAAGAACGCCCTCGGGATCGCGCAGACCGGCTGCCCGCTCGAGGAGCACATCTCGGAGATGCAGGATCTCCAGCGGCAGGGCGATCCGATCGCCGCGGTGGCGGTGATCTCGATCGCCAACCCGATGGCCCCCGGCACCGGCCACCGGATCTGCAACGACTGCATGAAGAGCTGCGTCTACCAGACGCAGAACCCGGTCAACATCCCGATGATCGAGACCGGGGCGCTGACCGACGTCCTCGAGCTCCCCTGGGGCTTCGAGATCTGGTCGCTCTTCACCCGCTGGAACCCGCTCCACGTGAAGCGGCCGTACGCGAAGCCGTTCAACGGCAAGCGGGTGCTGGTGGTGGGGATGGGGCCGGCGGGGTACACGCTGGCGCACCACCTCCTCAACGAGGGCTTCGGGGTGGTCGGGATCGACGGGCTCAAGATCGAGCCGCTCCCCGAGGCCTGGCGCACCGAGCCGATCCGCGACTGGAGCCAGCTCTACCGGCCCCTCGACGAGCGGATCCTCGGCGGCTTCGGCGGCGTCTCCGAGTACGGAATCACCGTTCGCTGGGACAAGAACTTCCTCACCACCCTGCAGCTGAACCTGCTCCGGCGGCCGAACTTCGCCCTCTACGGCGGCGTCCGCGTCGGCGGGACCCTCACCGTCGAGGACGCCTGGGCCCTCGGCTTCGACCACGTCGCCCTCGCCGCCGGCGCCGGCAAGCCGACGCTGATCGGGCTCAAGCACAACCTCCTCCCCGGGATCCGCAAGGCGTCCGACTTCCTGATGGCGCTGCAGCTCTCCGGCGCCTTCAAGGGCGACTCGCTGGCCAACCTCCAGGTGCGGCTACCGGTGGTGGTGATCGGCGGCGGCCTCACCGCCATCGACGCGGCCACCGAGTCGGCGGCCTACTACCCGCTGCAGGTGGAGAAGCTCCTCGAGCGCTGGGAGGCGCTGTCGGCCACGCCCGGCGCGGAGCCGCTGAAGACGCTCGACCAGCACGAGCGTGCGGTCCTCGAGGAGATGCTCGCCCACGGCCGCGCCGTCCGCGGGGAGCGCGCCCGGGCGAAGGCTGCCGGCGAGACGCCGAACTTCGCGCCCCTGGTCCGGAAGTGGGGCGGGGTGAAGATGCTCTACCGGAAGTCCCTCAAGGACTCGCCGGCCTACCGCCTCAACCACGAAGAGGTGGTGAAGGGCCTCGAGGAGGGGATCCAGATCGTCGAGTGCATGGATCCCGTCGAGGCGCTGGCGGGCGAGGACGGCGCGGTCCGGGCGATGCGGTTCGAGCGGCAGGCGAAGGTCGAGGGCCGCTGGAAGGGCACCGGGGAGTTCCTCGAGTTTCCGGCCCACACCGTGCTCGTCGCCGCGGGCACCTCGCCCAACGTGACCTACGAGAAGGAGCACGCCGGCACCTTCGCCCTCGACAAGTGGCGGAGCTTCTTCCAGACCCACCGGGCGACGCGGCATCCGGACGGCACCCTCTCCCTCGAGCGGTCGGAGAACTACTCCGACCTCTCCGGCGAGGCGGGCTTCTTCACCTCGTACCTCTCCCCGGACCGGACCCGCTGCGTCTCCTTCTACGGCGACAACCACCCGCAGTACGCGGGCTCGGTGGTCAAGGCGATGGCCTCGGGCCTCGACGGCCACGCCCAGGTGGTGAAGCTCTTCGCCGCCGAGCTGGCCCGGCTCGATCCGGCCGAGCAGGCGCTCCGGGACGCGGAGTGGAACGCCTTCCGGGCCAAGCTCGACGACGCCTTCCGGGCCCACGTGGTGGAGGTGAAGCGGCTCACCCGGACCATCGTCGAGGTGACGATCCGGGCGCCCTACGCGGCCAGCCACTTCGAGCCCGGCCAGTTCTACCGGCTCCAGACCTACGAGACCCACGCGCCGCTGGTCGAGGGGACGCGGCTCGCGCCGGAGGGGATGGCCCTCACCGGCGCCTGGGTCGACAAGGAGCAGGGGCTCCTCTCGCTGATCGTCCTGGAGATGGGCGGCTCCTCCCGGCTCTGCGCGACGCTGAAGCCCGGGCAGGAGGTGGTCTGCATGGGCCCGACCGGCGCGCCCACGGAGATCCCCCGGGACGAGAACGTGCTCCTCCTCGGCGGCGGCCTCGGGAACGCGGTGCTCTTCTCGATCGCCAAGGCGCTGAAGGAGAACGGCAACCGGGTGCTCTACGTCGCCGGCTACAAGGACGGCGCCGATCTCTTCAAGCGCGACGAGATCGAGGCGGCCACCGACCAGGTGATCTGGGCGGTGGATCGCGGCGAGGCGATCCCGGCACGGCGGCCGCAGGACCGGTCGTTCGTGGGGAACATCGTCCAGGCGGTGGTGGCCCACGCCGAGGGGAAGCTGGGCGAGGCGATCGTCCGGGTGCAGGACATCGACCGGATCATCGCCATCGGCTCGGACCGGATGATGGCGGCGGTGAAGGCGGCCCGGCGCGGCGTGCTCGCCCCCTACCTCAAGCCGGAACATGAGGCGATTGGCTCGATCAACTCGCCGATGCAGTGCATGATGAAGGAGATCTGCGCCCAGTGCCTGCAGCGGCAGGTGGGGCCGGACGGCAAGGAAACCTTCGTCTTCACCTGCATGAACCAGGACCAGAAGCTCGACGCGGTGGACTTCCCCTTCCTCAACCTGCGGCTCCGGCAGAACGGACTGCAGGAGAAGGTGGCGAACCTCTGGCTCGAGCGGCTCTTCCACGCCGCGAAGATCGAGCGCGTCTAGGCGAAGGTCCCGCTTTCCCGGCCCGACCCCGGATTCCCGGGGACGGGCCGCTTCGTTCGCTGGTCAGGGGGTGGGGGTCGGGGCAGGAGCGGGGGCGGAGGTGGCGTCGATCAAGACGGCGACCGGATCGTCCCCGTAGAGTTCGAAGGTCGCCCGGACCGCCTGACCGGGACGAAGGTCGCCGGGCCGACTCGGGTTCCCGTCGACGCGCACCTCGGTGTCCGGGCGGATGTCCAGTTCGGCGATCGGCAGACCCGGCCGCTCGATCCGGATCTCGTCCAACTCCACGCTTTGCACCGTGCCGCTGATTTCGAGAGGCGCGCCGTCGACGGCGAGAGCGGTGGACGGCGCGAGAGCCAGCGCCGCGAGCAGGAACCAGGGCTTCATTCGTGAACCTCCCGCGGGCCGAACCAGGTGGTACGAGCTTGCCCGCGTGCGAAGGGTAGGGCGTGGGGCAACCGCAGGGAAGCGCCAATGGGGGCCGCCGGGGGGACGGTGCTTGCCGGGACGGCAGCCTGGCCGCAGCTTGGCACGGGATGGGCCTCGCTCGTTCGATCGTGATCCTGGGCCTCCTGGTTCCCCTCGGCTGCAAGGCCGCCGTGCCCGGTTGGTCACGGGACGCCTCGGCCGCGGAGCCGGCGGCGTCGGCCCCGGCGGGTCTCCCGGCCGGTAGTCCTGCGGGGTCCGCCGCGCCGGACGCCGGGGCCTCCTCGGCGGACGCCGGTGCCGCCCCCAGTGCGGACG
>JAEZJH010000332.1 GCA_023436385.1 Pseudomonadota bacterium | reverse complement strand
CCTCGCGGTCAACGACTTCTCCGTCCTCCTCGGCTCCCGGATGATGTTCCCCACGCGCCTCGAGCGGCTCACCCCGTTCGCCGAGGCGGGCGTGAAGCTGCACGTGCTCCACTCCACCAGCAGCGGCCGCTCCGACTCGCTCGGCTCGTTCGGCCGGAGCGACGAGACCTCGCTCGCGCCCGGCCTCGCCCTCCGCGGCGGCGCCACCTACCGGCTCGGCCCCGGCGCCGTCTCCGCGGCCCTCGAACTCGGCTACGCCCGCGTCGACCAGGTCGTCACCGGCGAGGTCTGGTTCGGCGGACTCGGGTTCTACGGGGGCTACCTGTATGCGTTTTGAGACCCACCGGGTTCGACGGGAAACACGGAGCACCGGGGGCGAGCGCGATGCTCCCGGCGGTCATGCCGGCCGTGTCCGGCACGAACTGGAGGGACTCGCCGGAGCCGTAACTCGAAACACGGCTCGTCGCGGGCTTCTCGACCAGACGCCAGGTCAGGGCTGCACGGTGCGGACCAGGCGATCCCGATCGTAGCCCTGGGCCTCCGCCCGGGCGACGATCGCCTCGAAGACGGCCGGGTCCATGGTCGGCGAGCGGCTCAGGATCCAGAGCGCGTCCCGGTCCGGATTCCCGACCACCGCGTACTCGTAATCGGCCCCGAGGTCGAGGATCCAGTAGTCGCCCCAAAACGGCCCGAAGAAGTTCACCTCCAGCTTCGAGTTGGTGGACGGATCGACGGCGCGCGCCCGCCCCTCGACCGACCGCTCCGGCCCGTCGACCGCGCCCTGGCGGCAGCGGTTGACGACGTCGAGCTCGCCGTCCTCGCGGAGGGTGTAGGTCGCGGAGGTGGCCGTGCAGCCCTCCTGGAAGCGCTGCGGGTAGGCGGCGATCTCGTACCAGGTTCCGGCATAGCGCTCGAGGTCCACGTACGGGACCGTCTGCGGCGGAGGCAGGTCCTGGCGCGCGGCAGCGGTGGTCGCGAAGGCCGGCACCAGGAGCCCGAGGAGCTGCGTCGGGAAGATTCGCATCGGGACCTCCCGGGGCCTCTGCCGGCCCCCTGCGGTACGAGCGGAGTGACGAGCGGGACCCGAGGCCGGAGTCACCCGGCCGGCGGTCCCTACAGGATGGGTAAGGACGGCGAACCCGACCGGCGTGGCCGATTCGACGGCCGGGCTCCCGGCCGTGGCACCGGCGGCCAGGCAGGCGGAGGCGGATGGCGGCGCCCAGCCCCGGAGTCAGGACGCCGCCGCGCGGCCGAGTCCGCTGGCCACCGACGTGAACGCATCGGCGTCGGCCCGCACCGCGTCGCCGAAGCGCTCCGCGAACATCCGGCGCACCGAGGGGATCCGCGAGGTGCCGCCGGTGAGGAAGACCGCGTCGGGCCTCGCTCCGCCCGCGGCGGCGAGGAGGCGATCGACCGTCCGGGAGAGCTCGAGGCGAAGCGGCTCGGTCCAGCGCTCGAACTCCTCGATGGTCACCGGCTCCTCGATGTCGATCGCCCCCTCGTGGAAGGAGACCGTCGCGCGCGAGGTCGTCGACAGCTCCCGCTTCGCCTTCTCCACGGCGCGATACAGGTGAAAGGCGAGGTTCTCCTCGACCAGCACGATCAGGCGCCGGAGCCCCTCCGGATCGCTCGCGGACCGGGCGGCGCGCTCGAGGAACTCCAGGTTCGACGCCTCGCGCAGGAGCGACAACTCGTGCCAGGCGAGGAGCATCCGCGGGATCCAGCTCGGCACCGGGATTCGCCGCGCGAGGGGCACGTAGGTGGCGCCGGCGCCGAACCAGGAGAGGAGCCGGTGCTCCACGATCGCCGCATCGAAGCGGTCGCCGCCGACGCGGACGCCCGCGCTGGCGATCACGTCGTCGCGCCGGTCCGCCTTGGCGCGCCGGGACGGGCCGAGACGCATCAGGGTGAAGTCGCTCGTGCCGGCGCCGAAGTCGCCGACCAGCACCAACTCGTCGCGGTCGAGCGACGCCTCGTAGCCGAGCGCGGCGGCGATCGGTTCGATCACCAGCTTCGGAGGCGGCAGCCCGGCGAGCGCCGCGGCGCGCAGCAGCCGCTGCTCGGCGACCGCGTCCCCCTCGGGATCCGCCACGAACCTCGCGGGGCGCCCGAGCACGAGCCGCTCGATCGGCCCGGCCATCGTCTCGACCCGGTCACGGATGCGCGCGAGGAGGAAGGCGACGAGATCCGGCAGCTCGATCCACCTCCGACGGATGTGGGTCTTGGTCGTGGCCTGGTGAAGGTGGGTCTTCGGCGAGAGCAGAAAGCGGCCGGCGACGTCGTGGAGGTAGCGCGCGATCGCCTCCTGCCCGACGAGGACCTCGAGGCTCTCCTCCGGGAAGAAGATCACCGAGCGGAGCAGCCGCGCGTCCTCGCCGCCCGGGTCGAGCTCCAGGACGTGGGCGGGGTCCCCCGGACCGCTCCCGGGGATGGCGGCGGCGCTGTTCGAGGTTCCAAAGTCGATGCCGACGGCGATTCCCATGGCTCCTCCTCCGAACGCAAAAAGGCGAGCGCCCGGAGGAGTGGTCCTCCGGGCGCTCGCCTGGAAAATTCGAAATGTCTGTCGCGACCTCGCGAGCGGTCGCGTGTCTCTTCTTGCCTAGCGGATCCGCCCCTGCCCGTCAAGCCGCCCCCTTTGGCCGGGTGGCGGCGCCGACGGTGGCCCGGCCGAGGCTACGGTTTGGCTAGGGCCGGGCCCCCGCGCGGCCCCCGGATGGTGGCCGCGGCGCAGATCCCCGCGAGCGCCGCGAGCACCGCACAGGCCGACATCGCCCCGCGATAGGCGGCGAGGAACGAGGCGTCCACCGCATCCTCGACCGCCGCCCGTGGCC
>JAEZJH010000317.1 GCA_023436385.1 Pseudomonadota bacterium | reverse complement strand
CCGGCTCGTCGAAGCGGACCTCGATCGGCGCACCGGGATCGACGCCCACGGTGCCCGGCGCCGGCGTGACCGAGATTACCCGAGGGCCGGTGAGGTCGTAGGCCGGCGCCGCCGGTTCGCAGCCCAGGGCCGCCACCACGGCCCCGACGAGCATGGAGCCCGAAGGGCGGAGCCAACCAGAACAAGACCCTTCGCGCACATCGCCAACCGTCCCCCTCATCGCTCCCTCCCCTCCCCGGCACCCGGGATCGAGGCCTCCGCGCCCGCTTCCGCCGCACCGCGCAGCCGGGCCGAGAACCAGCCGCCGGTGAGCCCGTCGAGCGAGGCGGTCAGCTCCTCGATCCGGAGCTCGAGCCCGAGCCGGTTCTCGAGATCGCCGGCGGCCCGGAGGAGCAGCACCTGTTGCCGGCGCCGCTCGAAGTAGAGCCGGGTCACCTGGTCGATCACCGTCTGGCGAAGCTCCACGACATCGATCGCCTCGGCGGCGACCCGGAGCTCGTCGGGGTTGAAGACCAGCCGGTCGAGATCCCAGCGGGCCCGGGCGGTGTAGCGGTCCTCGAGGTCGAGGTCGGAGTAGTCGACGGTACCGGACGACTGGGCCCCGAGGGTGCGATCGGTGGCCGAGGCCCGGCGGTACTCGGCGAGGAACTCCGGCGCGGCCGCCGCCAACCGAGCCCGGGACCGCCAGGAGGCGAGGAGGTCGGCGTCGATCCCGGCGTGACGAACCGCCGCCTCCTGGGTCTCGCGAACGGAGGGCTCGAGGCGGAAGCGGGAGAGAAGCTTTCGGGCCTCGCGGGCAACCTCCGCCGGATCCGGCGCCGGTGCCACCGCCTCGCGGTTCGCCCCGCGCTTGGGTTCGCTCGCCAGGGCGGGGAGGTCGGTCGCGAGGATCCCGAGCGGCAACACGGCGAGCGTCAAACACGCTCCCATGGTTCGCGGTCTACGATCGCGCTTCATCGCCATCCTCCGGTCCCGCGGTTGCCCACCGCCTCGTCCCGGGCCTCCGAAAACCGACCGCCGGTCCAGCCGTCGAGCCGGGCGGTCTGCTCCTCCACCGCGAGGCGCGCGAGGGCCACGTCGACGATGTCGTCTGGCCCGGTCTCCGCCTGGGCGACGAGGCGGTCTCGGGCCCGAACCGCCCGCTCGATCCGGAGTTGGAGCGAGCGCCGGGCCCGAACCAGTCTTCGCTCCGCCGCGGAGACGGCGAGGTCCTCTCCGGGCCCGAAGAGCCGCGCCAGGTCCCAGCGGGCGATCACCGCCCAGGTGTCCCGGCGGCGGCCGAGCTCCGGAGGGCGGGCCGTGTACGAGGCGTCGAGCCGCGGGAGGAGCGGGGCCAGGGCGAGGCCCCCGACGTCGAGGTCCGGCAGCCCGAGGTGCGCCTCCGCGCCGGCGGCGAGCCGAGCCACGGATACCCCGGCGGGCCAGGGAGCGGCGCGCCACCGCGGGATTTGGCCGGGGCCGACGCCGAGGAACAACCCACGGTCGGTGGCGACCAGGGGTCGGTCCGGTCGCCCCACCGGCGTGACGACATCGCGGACCAGGGAGGCCGCCAGGCCGCGGGTGACCGGCACCGCCGCGCGGGACCAGGGCCCGCCGGTGGCCCCGCCCCCGGGTCCACCCCCCGGAACCAGGAAGAGACCGGCCTCCGTCCCGATCCACAAACGGTGCTCGGGACCCGTCGCGAGGGCCTGGGGGACGGCGCCGATCCCCGGGCGCTCGCGGGTCGCCGGCGGGAGATCCGGAACTTCGGCGTCCTCTCCCGGTTCGCCCGCGACGTGGAGCCGCGTCACGCCGCGGCCCAACCCGGGCACCGGCCGGGCCTCGCGGATGCCGTGCTGGTCGAACCGCCCGAGCACGCCCTCTCGCGTGATCGCCAGGCCGGTTCCGTCGGCCAGGAGCCGAACTGCCGCCGCGGGGCTCCGTGGGCCGTCCACCGGCAGCGGTCCGTCGAACGAGAGGCCACCATCGCTCGAGAGGAAGAGCCCGGCATCCGAGGCCACGGCCACCCTGGTCGTCCCACCGACGCGCCGCACGTCGACGTCGCGGGCGGGCGTGATCCCCACAGAGCCCGGGACCCGCGAGAGCCGGACGCCGTCGATCCGCCAAAGCCCGCTGGTGGTAGCCAGCCAGACCCGCGCTGGTTCGCCGGGGTCCGGACCGATTCCCGGCGCGCAAAACGACGCGATCGGCAAGGAGACCGGCGGCTCCGGCCCGACCTCCGGAACCCGAGCCTCCGGAGCCCCCCGCCCGCGGTTCGGCGTCTCCGGTGCGACCGCGACGACCGCGGCCTCGCCCGGCACGGCGAATGGTTCCAGCCGCCCTCCCCCGGACTCCGGCGACCAGCGATAGGCGCCATCGGCCGCGGCGATCCAGAGCTGGTTCCCCGACACCCGAAGGCCATGGATCCGGCGATTCTCGCGTTCTTGCGTCGGCCCGCCTTCGCTCCCGGCGTCCGCCCGGCGAGCGGCGGAACCCCCGTCGAGCTCCGCCTCCGCGGAGGCGGGGTCCTCGTCGTCGAGCCCCTCCTCGATCTCCCGGCCGACCCCACCCTCCGCGGCCCCGTCCGCGGTGCCGTTTCGATCGCTCGCGCCCGGGCCGGGCAGGCGGATCGAGTCGCGCCACGACCCGCCGCCATCGTCGGACACCAGCACCCGGGCCCCGGAGGCCGCCCAGAGCCGCCGGGGACTCGCGGGATCCGCCGCCACGGCGTCGAACCCGTCCTCACCGCCGCGAATGGCGACCTCGACCAGCGAGACCTCGCCGGGCGGGTCGGCGGCCGGAGCCCTCGGCCAGAGCAGGATCGCCAACCCCACCAACCGGATCGACGCCCGGGCGATCGGCGAGGGCATCGCCGGAGCCTTGAGCAGCGCTGGCCATCGGCACCAGGCTCGGGCGATCGGCGAGGTCATCGCCGGGGCCCGCGTCCTAGCCAGTGTCCCGGGCAGCGTTAACCATCGGCACCGGGCCCGGGCGATCGGCGAGGTCATCGCCGGGGCCCGAGGCCAAGCCGGGCTCCCGAGCAGAATTGCCCATCGGCACCAGGCTCGGGCGATCCGGGCCCCAACCACGCTCCCGAGCAGCCCTGGGCGTCGGCACCAAGCTCGGGCGATCCGGGCTCCAACCACGGTCCCGAGCCACGCCAGCGTGCGCCCGGGTGGCCGATTCCCGCGCCACCGCGCCTCGCCGGAGGCCGGCCTGTCTCGCCAATCGCGCCCCGGCGGCGGGCCCGACCCCCGCCC
>JAEZJH010000230.1 GCA_023436385.1 Pseudomonadota bacterium | reverse complement strand
GTCACCACCTCCGCCACCACGAACTCGTGGATCGCGGTGACCGCGGCCATCCGGTCGACCCGGGAGACCGCCAGCTCGTCGAGGAGCCCCAGGACCTGCGGGTCGTCGCTCTGGATCGCCTCCTCCGGCTGGAGGTTGGCGGTATGGGCCCGGGCCTCCTCGGGATCGAGGGGCGGGACGTGGACCGGGAGCGGCCGGTCGGGCTCGGTCAGCGTCTGCAGCGAGAACGAGTAGGTGACGGCGCCGGCCTCGTAGGGCGAGCCCACCACCAGGCCCATCCGGTTGCCGTCCTTCGGCCGGATGTAGAAGCGCATCCCCTCGGCGGCGAGGCGCTCGTCGTAGATCTTCTGCTGCGGTCCCTCGGCCGGCAGGAAGAAGGCGACGCGGGCGCGATCGCCGGTGGGCTGGTCGAGACGGACCTGGATCTGCACCGACCAGCGGTCCGGTGCCGGGGCCGGGAAGAGCTCGTAACCCAGGCCGAGGACCTTGTAAGCGACCAGCCCGAGGCCCAAGAGGGCGAGCGCCGTCGCGACGGCGAGGAGGCGTGAGGACATGGGGATCCGTTCGAGACCCGGGGCGCGGCGGAGCTCCTCCCCTCCCGTGGGAAGCCCCGCCGCCGCGCCGGATCAGCGGGCGCCGGGCGCCTCGTTGGTCGCGGGCGCCGGGGGCGCCGCGGGCTTGGCGCCCGCCGCCACCGCTGCCGGCTTCCGCCGGAGCACGGTGAAGGCGCGACGCGCGGCCAACTCCTCGCCCTCGCGGGCCACCACCACCACGTGGTTCGAGCCCTCCTTCAGCGGGAAGTCGGCGGTAAACCGGAGCGGCTCCTGGCCGCCCGGCGAGAAGTAGACCTTCTGGTCGTTCACGAAGACGTAGACGTCCCGCAGCTCCGGATCGGTGACGGTCCCCGAGAGCGTGAAGCGGTCGCTCTCCACCGCGGTGCCGCCGGCGCCGGTGTCGAGATCGAGGGCGATCCGGGGCGGGACCTTCCACATCTCCGACTCGATGCCGGCGAGGACCGGCTTGCCCGGCGGCAGGAGCTTCTCGCCCTCCGGCAGGGCGACGAAGCCGAACCGGTCCTTCGCCCACTGGACCCGGGCGAAGCCACCGACGCGGCCGTCCACCGGGAGGACCGTACCCGCCTTGGCCCGGGCCACCGCCGGCGCGCCGTCGATCGGCGCGGCGCGGATCGGCAGGTCGAGGGCCGCCTTCAGCGACCCCTGGGCCGGCTGCGCGGCGAGGCCGTTCCAGTCGACCGGGATCTCCAGGCGCTCCACCAGGATCTCCTCGAGCTTCTCGTCGAAGACGGTGAACCGAAGCGGCATGGTCGCCTCGGCATATCCAGGACGAAGCTCGAGCTCGAAGGTTCCATGGACCGTCTGGCCCGGCTCGATGGCGCCGTACTTGTAGCGGCCCTTGGAGAGGAAGACCTTCTCGTCCGCCTCGTTCTTCAGCGAGCCGAAGGTCACCTCGGAGCTGGCGCCGGCGCCGGTGTTCTTCACGTCGATGGCCACGATCAGCTTCTCGCCGGGATCGGGGAGGCCGTCGCCGTCGCCGGTCCGGTCGAGCACCTGGTAGGAGAAGGCGAACTGGGGCTTGGGCTGCTCGACGATGTCCACCTCGGCGGTGGCCTCGTGGATCACCTGGCCGGAGGCGTCGGCGAACTTGACCACCACCGGATCGCGCCGCGAGGCGAGGTCCCGGGGCAGCTCCACCGGCACCGTCCAGGTCTTGGTCGCCCCCGGCGGCACGGTGCCGAAGAGGAACTCCCGCCGGTCGAGGAACGGGTTGCCCTCGGATTCGGTCCACGCCCGCAGCCGGTGGAAGGGCGCCGCGCCCTCGTTCTTCACCTCGACGGCGAGCTGCAGCTTCTCGCCGGCCTGGACCTTGTCCGGCGGACGCACGGTGGCGGCGAGCTTGGCGCCGGCCGAGGTCCCGCCCGCCCAGTCGATCCCGAGCGCCTGGATCGCCTGGCCGATCTGCGCCTCCTGCGCCTTCTCCTGGGCCGGGACGAAGGTCTCCATGGCCTTCAGCATCTGCGAGCGCTTGGCGTACGGCGCGGCCAGGAGCAGGTCCCGGGCGAAGGTGATCTGGTACTCGGAGAGGAACTCCTCCGTCAGCTCGTCGTCCTCGAACTCGGGCGCGGCCTCCGGATCCGCCTCCTCCTCGCCGGCCTTCTCCGGGCGGAGGTAGCGGAGCGCGTAGAGCGCCTGCTCGGTGGGACGGGCCGCCGGCCGCTCCTGCACCTCGCCCTCCGGCGCCCCGGGGAGGCCGGGGTTCGCCAGGTGGTGGTCGAGGTCCGCCTCGCGCATGCTCTTCGGCGGCGCGAAGGCGGAGACGAGGTCCTTGGTGACCCGGGCCGGGATCAGCTCGACGTCGGGGACGATACCGGTCTCCTGGATCGAGACGTCGCCGGGGGTGAGGTACTGGGCGATCGTCAACTTCAGCGCCGACTCGTCGGGGAAGTCGTAGAGGACCTGCACCGAGCCCTTGCCGAAGGTGGTCCGGCCGATCACCACCGCGCGGTCGAGGTTCTTCAGGGCGCCGGAGACGATCTCGCTCGCGGAGGCGGAGCCGCTGTTGACCAGCACCGCCACCGGCAGGTCCCGCTCCGTGCCGTCGGCCCGGGCCTTCTTCACCTCCCGGAGCTTGTCGCTCATCCCCACGGTGGTGACGATCGTGCCCTCGTCGAGGAACACGTCGGAGACCTGGATCGCCTGCTCGAGGAGGCCGCCGGGGTTGCCGCGGAGGTCGAGGACCACGCCGGCGAGCTTGCCGCCGGCCCGGGCCCGGAGGGCCTTGAGCTGCGCGGTGAGATCCCGGGCGGTGTTGCCCTGGAAGTTCTTGATCCGGACGTAGCCGACGTTGTTGGCGAGGAGCTTCGACTCGACCGATTCGATCTCGATCTTCGCCCGGGCCAGGGGCATCACCCGCGGCTCCGGCCAGCCGTCGCGCTGCACGGTGATGGCGATCTTCGAGTCCGGCTTGCCGCGCAGCCGCTCCACCGCGCTGTTCAGGTCCATGTTGACCGTGGACTCGTTCTCGATCCGGAGGATGCGGTCCTTGGGCTTGATCCCCGCCTTCAGCGCCGGGGTGGGGTTCTCCTTGGTGCCCTTCAGCACCTTCATCACCGTGAGGTCGCCCTCGCGCATCGAGATGACGAAGCCGAGGCCGCCGAACTCGCCCTTGGTGGAGAGCTTCATCTCCTGGAAGTACTCGGGCTTGAGGAGCACCGAGTGCGGATCCAGCGAGGAGAGCATCCCGTTCACCAGGGCGTACTCGATCTCCCGGAGTTCCTTTTCGTCCTTCTTCGGCCCCAGGTGTGCCTGGACGAAGCCCATCACCTGGTGGAGGCGCATCGACATCTTGAAGATCGAGTCGACGTCGCCGATGGCGAAGACCTTGCTTTGGGCGCCGACGGTGACCTTCACCTTCCCGGCCTCGACGTCGCCGTCGACCAGGACCTCGGGCACCGTCTTCTCGACGTAGTCGAGGGCGTCGACCAGCATCCGGTCGGGCGCCACGCGCTTCGGGTCGAAGTAGTTGTCCTTGACCAGGAGCACCACCCGGTTGAAGACC
Source organism: Pseudomonadota bacterium (assembly GCA_023436385.1). GTDB lineage: Bacteria > Myxococcota > Myxococcia > Myxococcales > Vulgatibacteraceae > JAEZJH01. The sequence goes on along the minus strand of JAEZJH010000230.1, from coordinate 5,509 downwards.
GAGAGCGAGGCGAGGTCGTAGCTGCCCGCCTCTCCGGAGGCCGTGGCGGCGGCCTTCGCCTCGGGTAGCGAGGGCACCGGGAGGCGGTCGCCGGCGGCGAACCCCCAGGCGACGAGAAGCGCGAGGAGGGCCGAGACGCGGGCGCTGATTCGGATCATTCGGGAGCTCCGGACCTTCGTCGGGGGAGGCCGCTCGTTCGGGGAACGAGCCGGGGGCCGATCGAAGGGATCATAGGCAGCGGGTCCGACACCCTCAAGGAAAGGAGCGAGCGGAGACCCGGGATTCGGCGGGTCCAACACCCGGCGAGGCCGCAATCCTCCCGCGGCTTCCCGGTTGACGCGCCCCTCCGGGGCGAGCGGGTCAGGGGCTCGCCAGGAGCTGGTCGAGCGTCTTTCGGACCTCCACCGCCTCTTCCTCCCGCCCGGCGGCGAGGAGCGCCCGGCCCAGGGCCGCCAGCGCGCCCGGATCGGTGGGATCGGCCTGCACCGCCGCCCGGTAGGCCTCGATCGCCGCGGGCAGGTCCTTCCGCTTCTCGAGCAGCCGGCCCTCGCGCATGCGGGCGAGCCGGTGGCCGGGCGAGAGCCCTACCGCCTCCCGGAGGAGCGCCAGCGCCGCGTCGTTCTGACCGAGCGCCTCCTTGGCCTCCGCCAGCATCACCCGGGCGTCGGGGTCCTTCCGGTTCTTGGCGATCGCCCGCTCCAGCACCTCCACCGCCTCCTCCGGCTGGCCGGCGCGGATCAGCGCCTGGCCCAGGTCGACCAGCACCTCGACCTTCCCGGGAGCCAGCCGGTCGGCGGTCCGGAGCGAGGCCACCGCCGCCCGGGCGTCGCCGCGGGAGTGGTAGGCGAGGCCCAGCGCCCCGTGGGCGTCGGGCCGCTCGGGCGCGAGGGCGATCGCCCGGCCGAACGCCGCCACCGCCTCGTCGGACCGGCCGGCGAGATCGAGGGCCAGGCCGCGGAAGAGGTGGGCCTCGTAGCTGGTCGGCGTGAGCTTCACCGCCTGGTCGAGGGCCGGGAGGGCGGCGTCGGGACGGCCGACGCCGATCCGCGCCTGGCCCAGGGCCAGCCAGGTCGCCCCGTCGCTCTGGCCCGGTCCGGCCACGGCGCGCTCGAGGATCTCCACCGCGTCGGTGAACTTCCCGCGCTCGACCAGCGCCTTGCCGAGCGAGCGATCGTCGGCCCGGGCGGTGAGGGGAAGGCTGGCGGCGAGGAGCAGGGAGAGCAGGAGTCGGCGCATGAGGCGAACTCTTGCTCTCCCGCCGGGTGGGAGTAAAGGTTTGCCTCAGGATCCGGTGGCGGCCACCAGCGGCGGGACGGCTGCTGGGGGCGAAACCGGCTGGCGAACCAGCTCGAACCGGATCTGCTCGCGGGTCGCCTTGACCGCGTCCGCGTCGTCGAAGGCGCCCTCGGTCCGGTAGACCATGTCGTCGGCCTCCCAGGTGTAGGGCTGGCCGTCGAGGAGGACGCGACCCTCGGCCACCGCCCGGGTGCACTCGAGGAGCGGCCGATCCCGGAGGTCGCGGACCAGGGCCTCGAAGCGGCCCTGCCGCGCGGGGTCGACGAAGCGGAACAGGTGCCGGCAGGCGTAGGCGACGTGGTAGTGCGCCGGCCGGAAGGCGACGCCGTCGAGGCCCAGGCGCCGGGAGATCCGGCCCAGGATCTCCACCGCCTCCCGGGCGAGGCCGAGGCCGGGAACCTCCTGCCCCGGCAGCTGCGGCCGGAGCGGGCTGAAGTGGGCCCGCGGGTTCCGGAGGGTAAGCCAGTTGGTGTAGAGCACGTCGACGTCGCCGACGCGCTTCTTCCCCAGCACCGCCTCGATCAGCACGTGCTCCTCGCCGTCGGCCTTGGCGAGGAGCCGCACCCGGTCGGCGCCGGCGTGGGCGTCGAAGACCACGCGGAAGCGGTCGTAGCCCAGGCGCTGGAGCTGGTCGAGGATCCCGTAGCGGTAGAAGGCGTACTCCACGCCTTCCGTGGTGTAGAAGCCGAGGAGCCGCGTGCGCTTCCCCCGGCTCATCCCCAGGGCCTCCTCGAGGTCGTCGAGGGTGAACTCGTCGTTGCCCTCGAGCTCCTCGGCCTGGAGCTGCCGGAAGATCCGCGAGAAACGCGCGCGCAGCGGGTCGTAGTCGGTCGGCACCGGCCGGCGGGAGCCCAGGGCCACGGCGAGGTAGGTACCGGCGAGGACCCGCCAGGCATCGTCCTGGTAGCCGCCCGCCGGGAGCCACACGGTGGGCACGCCGGCGAGGGCCCGGGCCACCCGGAGATCCCGGGCGCGGATCCCGTCGAGCGTGAGCGAGAGGAGGCCGAAGCGATCGCCGGCGAGGACGTCGCCGCCGGCGAGGACGAAGGCCAGGGCCGGCTTGGGCATGCGGCCGAGGAGGCCGTCGAGGGCGGCGAGGTACGCGGCGTCGCCGGCGCCCTCGGGGAGCACGGTCTCGTCGACCTTCTCCAGCTCGCCCCAGTCGCTCCCGGAGATCGAACCGATCCATGCGTTCCGGTCGTGGGAGAGACAGAGGGCGGTGCCGTCCGGCGGATGGGCGTCGAGGTCGATCACCGCCACCCGGCCGGTGAAGCCCTTGGAGCGGAGCGCGGCGATCGCCACGGCCACGTCGTTGACCGGGCAGAAGCCGCCGGCCTTGTCGGGCGCCGCGTGGTGGAAGCCGCCCAGGAGGTTCATCACCGGGCCCTTCCGGCGCAGCGCCTCGTGGGCCGCGGAGAGGGTGCCGCCGCAGGCGAGGCGGATCGTCCGCATCACCTCCTCCACCCGGACCTCGGCGGGATCGATGCTGAAGATCCGGCCGATCGTCTCCGGGTGCGGCAGCTCCTCGAGGAAGGCGGGCGTGTGCACCCGGGCCAGGTCGGCGTAAGCGATCCGGGAGGGCGGGTGGAGATCTTCGAGGGCCAGGGCCCAGGCGTCGGCGAGGTACCAGACCACGAAGTCGGGCCGCCGCGGCTCCAGCCCGGTGCGCCCCTCGAGCCCCGGCAGCGGGATGCGGTAGGCGCGGTCGTACCAGATCGGGACCCCGCCGCCGCGGAGTCGGCGATCGAAGACGTTCTGGAGGCGGGCGAGCACGTTCCACCCCTACCATTCGGCCCCCGACCCGGGGAAGCGGGGTGGGAGCGGACGTGTGGTGGTTTACCCGTCGCGGGAGGTTCCGGGCGCCCGGCGGCCCGGGGCCAGTTCCACGTAGAGCGCAGTGGCCGCCACCGCACCCACCGGAACGAAGAGGACGTTGAGGAGCGGGACCCAGAGCACGAGGTAGAGGCCGAGGCCCAGCCCGGTCGCCGCCGCCAGGTTGGCCCGGACCAGGGCGACGGTGTCCCGGAACCGGAAGCCGTGGCGGTTCGCGGGGATGTCCAGGTACTCGAAGGCGAGCCAGAGCACCGTCCACGCCAGTGCGCACCCGCTCCAGAGCCCCTGGCCGATTCCCGGGAGGAGCCAGAGGAGGAGCAAGAGCCCGTGGCCGGCGAGGAGGAAGGCGATCCGGAGGACGGTCTTGCCGACCGCGTTGGCGGTCTCCGCCAGGACCCGGGCGAGGCCGCCGCCTTCCTCCACCTGGCCGCCCAGGAGCCGCTCCGTGTCGGCGGAGATCGGGTCGAGGAACGGCGCGGTGGCCACGGTGGGCACGGTGCTCGCGCCGACCACGAAGAGGAGCCCGAAGAGGAGCGCGGCCGCCAGGTACCAGAGCACGGAGAGCCAGCCCCCGGGCTTCGCCCAGACCAGCTCGAGAACGTCCCCGGTCCAGGCCACCAGGGCGACCACCAGCCCGGTGAAGAGCACCGCGGAGACCAGGCCCGTCACGATCGACCACCGGAGCAGCTTCCGGTGTGTCAGGATCAGGCCGAAGGAGCGGAAGGGGAGGAGAAACCCCCGGGCGAAGCGGGCGCCGACGCCGAGCCCGGCGGAGACGCCGGTGCGGACCGGGAGAGACGGGTGACCGGATCGCGCATCCATGCCCATCGCTTATCACGACCCCCGCCGGAAACCCCATGAGCCTCGACGCCCCCAGGGCCGCCTCCCCGATCGTAGAGTCCGTCGACCAGCTGGTCGACGTGTTCCGCCGTGCCGAGAAGCCGGCCGAGCGGTGGAAGGTGGGAGTCGAGCACGAGAAGCTCGCCGTCCTCAACGGCACCGTCGATCCGGTGCCCTACGAGGGCCCGCGGGGGATCGGCGAGGTGCTCCGCCGCTTCGAGCGCTGGGGCTACGAGCCGGTGATCGAGGACGGTCACGCCATCGCCCTGCAGGGACCGGGGCGGACGATCTCCCTCGAACCCGGCGGCCAGTTCGAGCTCTCCGGGCGACCGCTCGACTGCGCCCACGCCTGCCGCGCCGAGCTCCTCTCCCACATCGCCCGGGCCCGGGCGGTGGCCCGGGAGCTGGGGATCCGGTTCCTCGCGGTGGGCTACCGGCCGTTCGGGACTCCGGCCGAGGCCCGGTGGATTCCCAAGGCGCGGTACGCGCCGATGCGGGCCTACCTGCCCACCCGCGGCGCCCGGGCGCTCGACATGATGACCATGACCGCCACCGTCCAGGCCAACTTCGACTGGTCGGACGAGGCGGACGTGCGGCGGAAGATGCGCACGGCGATGGGCGTCTCCCCGATCGTCGCCGCGATCTTCGCGAACTCGTTCCTGGTCAACGGCCAGGACTCCGGGTTCGCCTCGTTCCGGTACGAGGTCTGGCGCGACGTCGATCCCGATCGCTGCGGGCTCTTGCCCTTCGTCTTCGACGACCACTTCTCCTACCGCCGCTACGTCGAGTGGACCCTCGACGTCCCGATGATCTTCGTGCGCCGGGACGGGCGCTACCTGCCGGCGAACGGGTTCACCTTCCGGCGGTTCTGGCGGGAGGGGCTCCACGGCGAGCGGGCCACCCTCGGCGATTACCAGGACCACCTCACCACGCTCTTCCCCGAGGTGCGGCTGAAGAACGTCCTCGAGGTCCGGGGCGCCGACGCCGGCGACCCGGAGATGAACGCCGCGCTCCCCGGGCTGTGGAAGGGGCTCCTCTACGACGAGACCGCCTGCCACGAGGCCTGGAAGCTGGTCGCCGACCAGTCGTTCGACGAGCGGCTGGCGCTCCAGCGGGACGTGGCGCGGCTGGGACTTCGGGCCACGGTCCGCGGCAAGCGGGTGCTCGATCTCGCCCGGGAACTTTTGGGCATCGCCGCCGCGGGCCTGGTCGGGACCCACTGCCTCGACGCCGCCGGGCGGGACGAGCGCGCGGTCCTCGAGCCGCTCTGGCCGGTCCTGGAGACGGGCCGGACGCCCGCCGATCTCTGGCGCGAGCGGTGGAACGGGGACCTCGGCCGGGATCCGCGGAAGTTCGTCGAGGCGATCGCCTACTGACGTAAACGGCGGGAAACGGTCCCGCCGGCTCGCGAAAGCTCCACCCGGCCGGTAGGCTGGGCGGCAATGAAACGATCGATCGCGGCGCTGGCCCTCGGGGGGCTGCTCCTCCTGCTCGCGTGCGGAGGCGACGGGACCGGCTCGTCCCCGGTAGTGGGTGGGGA
>JAEZJH010000179.1 GCA_023436385.1 Pseudomonadota bacterium | reverse complement strand
TCTAGCGACGATCGGCGGTCGGGAAACACGACGTGCTTCTGGGGCTCCGATCGCATCCCGGACCGCCCGACTTTGCCGGGCGCACGTCGACGGTGCACCTGGAGCCGGTGCATCTCTCCAGCGCGGAGTGCCGAGGGATCGGGAGACGGCCGGCGACCGACCGATGTTGCTCGCGAGCCCGCCGGAGGCGGGCGCCCACCTGTGCGCTGCGCGCCCGCTCTGGCTATCGAGGCAAGTGAGCGCCGCTATGATTCCGGCAGACATCCGGCGAAGGCTCTTGCGACGCTCATACCGGCGGGCCCTCGGATCGATCGCCGCCTCAGCGGGTCGCTGGCTTCCGCCCTGCTCCAGCTGTCGAAGCAAGTGGTCACCGCTATCAACGGTCGGGAAGCTCGGGGCCTTTCTGGTGTTCTGATCGCACTTCCGGGTCGCCCGACATTCTCGGGCGCACGTCGAGGTGCGCCCGGGGCCGAGGCACCTCTCCAGCGAGCGGTGCTCAGGAGCCGAGGCGAACGGCAATCGCCGAACGACGACCCGCGGGCCGAGAACGGCCGGTGCCTCGCGCCGGATCGGGTTTGGATGTGTCAGACATCGCCAGGCGGCCGGCCACCAGACCGTGGGTCTGGAGGGCCTGGGGCCCAGGCCGTCGTGGGGGAAGTCGAACCCGTCGGGCCGGGTGGGGAGGGTCGGGCCGGTCGGGCCGGCAGGCAAGCTGGCCCCCCCGTGGGCGGGCCCTCCAGGTCGTCGTCGACGGACTGGAAGTCCGCTCGCTCGGGGTCGACGTCGGCGGGGATGCCGTTGGGGGTCGGGAGGTCGGCCACAGTGGGCACGTCGGCGTCCCCGTTCGTCCACGAGGAGCGGCTGGCCATCGGCGTCGCGCGAATCACATGCCGCGGCGATCCGGAACGCCCCTACTCCACCCGACCGAGCAACTCCACCGTGTAGCGGGGGTGGTTGGCCGCGTTGACCGCGTTGGTGCGGATGGTCATGGAGCCGAAGTCCCCGTTGGTGTCGCCGGAGGGGCAATACGTCACGGAGAAGCTGAAGGGCTCGTCCTGCTCGTAGCCGGACGGGTCGAGGCCCCAGGCGGCGGAGGTCGTGAACCAGGGGGAGCTGACCACCACCTCGTCGACAAACAGGGTGGAGCGGCCGAGATTGGTGCAGTCGAAGGACTGGACCACACATTCGCCAGCGGGGATCCGGCCAAAATCGAGACGGTGGTGCTGCCAGCAGTACAGGTAGGGAGTGTCGGGGCGATTCAGGGCCGTGTTGATGAGCGGCCGCGAGGGATCGTCGGTCGAAAGGACCAAACCGGCCGTGATCGGGGCACCCGAATCCCCCTGGGGGATGTGGGCGAAGGTGACGTCGAAACGCGTCTCCTCGGCGCCGCCGGGCGCGACTTCGATCGGGAAGTCCTCGTCCCACTTGAACGACGATCTTGATGAAGAAGACCCGGAAGCCAACCAGGCCCCGGTGATCCGGTACGGCACGGAGGCAGCGTTATGGCAGATGATCGACCGCTTCTCGAGGAAGCCGGCGTCGGAGAAATCGAGCCATGGTGGCCAACAGGAGATGGCGGGCGAGATCGCGGTGCCGGTGAGCGTTACGACCTCGGGCGTTCTCCCCTCGGGACCCAACTCGAGCTCGGCGGTGGCCAAGTCATCGTGGTCGGCGAGAAAGGTGACCGGGACGAAGCAGGAGTCGCCCGAATCCACCAAGCACCGGTACTCCGGGGACGGGACCTCGAACGATCGGGGGTCCGGGCCGCCGAGATCGCCCAGGACCAGTTCGCGGGGGTGCGCCGTGGCGTTGGTGCAGGTGACCGACAACTGCCGCCGATCGCCGATGGCGACGAGGCCGAAGTCGAGGACCCGGTCGCACCGGAACGGCGGTTCGGGGCTCTCGACGATTTCTCCCGGGCAGACACACCGACCCCACTCGCCGGCGACACAGGTCTGGCTGCCCTTCCCCTCTAGGCAGTAACACGACCGGACGGAGTCCGAGGAACAGCCACTGCCCGCGGTCGGGTACGAACCGCATGCGGACGTTCCCGCGAGCATCCCGACGGCCACCACCAGCCAGCAGAAGCGGTTCATGAAGGAGGACCCCTCTCGTTGTCCGGCTTATCCTCCCGCGGCCGGCCTTCCGGTTCCAGTGCAAAGACGGAAACCATGCCAGAACACGCGGCACCTAAGGATCGGGCAGATCCACGACTCCATCGGCGTGCATCGCCTTGGCGTCGCCGCCGGTCAGCTCGAGGGCGGAGGGGGCGCCGCCCATCACCGCGGCGATACCGGTATCGATCGCAATCAGCCGCCCGCCGCAGCGGGTGCCGATGCGACCGTCGGTCTGCGGGGTGTGTCCGACGACCATCCGCTTGGCGCCGACGATCGCCAGGGCGCGGGCGAGGCGCGGGCAGGCGTGGTCCTCGGCGTCCCGCAGGTAGCCGCGGTACCAGAGCGGTCCTTCGCGGTCCTCGAGGAGGCCCTCGTAGCGGCCGGCGGCCAGATACGCGCGGATCTCCGCGTTCAGCGCCGGGAGCCCGCGGGTGGCCTGCTCCGGGGTGAGGCCTCCGTGGAGAAACACGGTGTCTCCGACCACGACGATGGCGTCGTGGCTGGCGATCCAACGACCGTAGACACCCTGGGGGCCCAAGGCGACGCGGCGGGCCTCGGCGCCCTCCTCCAGCTCGGCGACGGTCGCCTCCCCGGCGGTGCGGTCGGTGTTTCCGGCGGGGAGGAAATCGAGCACGTCGTCGTCGGAGACATAGCCGCTGACGCCGGTGACGTTCAGCGCCTCGTGGTTCGAGACCAACACGATCGCCCGTCCGCCCGCGGCGGCGGCTTCCTTTTCCAGAGACATCCACAGGTCGAGCACGGCCCGGGTATCGGGGCCCTTGTCGGTGAGGTCGCCGGTCTGGACCACCCAGCTGTTTCCGCCGATCCAGCGGTCGGCCTCGTCGACCAGGCCGGCCATCCGCAGGACCTGCCGGGTACGGGCGAGGTCGCCGTGGAGGTCGCCGATGGCGACGAGCCGCCCGGGGGCGACCAGGGCCCTGGCCCTGGGACCCACCTCGATCCGGGAAGCGGTCGGAGGGCCGCCGTTGCAGCCGACGAGCGAGAGGATCAACGGGAGAAGGACGAAGATGCGGGGCATCTCGAACTCCGATCCGCGGACGGGCAAACGGCAGGCAACCCGGGTGTTTACCACACGAGACACCGTTTGACCCGTGTTGCCTGCGGCCGGTACCCTGCCCGGGCCCGTGAGCCCGCTCCTCCCCATCGCCGCCGCCGTCCTGGCCCTCGCCGGTGCCGGTCGCGCAGACACCTCCTCCGTCGCCGGTCCGGCAGGCTTTTCGCCGGGAGTGTCGGCCGGTTCCGGCTCACCCCGCCGCGCCGAAACACCCGGGAACGCCCGTCCCCAAGCTGCGGCGACCCGCACTTCCCCCGGAGTGTCGGCCGGTTCCGGCTCACCCCGCCGCGCCGAAACACCCGGTACCGCCCGTCCCCAAGCTGCGGCGACCCGCACTTCGCCCGGCGTGTCATCCCCCGACACCCCCGCTCCCGACGATCCCTTCGAGCGTCTCTGGGCCCACCGCCTCGACTTCGCCGCCGACGGCAGCCCGCTGGTCACCGTCCGCATCGACGAGGGCGAGCCCGCCGTCACCCTGGTCCCCAAGGGCGAGGCGATGGTCACCCTCGGCGCCACCTCGCGCCGCTTCCCGGCCGGCGCGGAGCTGCGCTTTCGCGTCGTCGACGGCCAGCCGGCCGAGCTGCGCTGGGCGGTGCGGGTGGCGGAGCTGCGCCACCGGGACAAGGCCGGGGCCCGGGCCGCCGCGGCCACCTGGACCGCCCGCGGCCACGA